>JANXAX010000003.1 GCA_025062175.1 Anaerolineae bacterium
CAACGGCGGTGTGGGCGGCAGGGGCGGAAGCGCGACGCACTGGTACACGATCTCCTGGGCATAGGCCACAAACCCGGCGTGGCGAAAGATCTGATATTCCTCCCCCTCATCTGGGAGGCCAGCATACAGCCGTTGACCACCCTGTTCACCTGCCTGAACCGCCAGGTGACTGAGCAACCGTTGCCAGATGGCGTGTGCACCGCTGCCACTGCGCAGTGCCGGCGCCATAAAAGTGATGATATACTCATGGCGACTCGGACGTTGGCGCATCTGCGCCAGCCCACGGCTACCGCCGTCTTCGTCTTTGTGATCAACGATACACGTGTGCATACCATCGCGTGCGGGCAACAAATGCGCCAGGAGCGCCATCCCCAGCGGGGAATGCGGTCGTGTCAGATGGGTTTCCAAGTCCAGCGGCACCCCTTCGCGCTGAAGGCGCGCCACCAGGGCAACATCCCACAAGCGGAACGGTCGTATCACGTCACTAGCCTTGCACTATCAGTCAACGCCACCTCTTTCACGTGCTCGGCCCATTCACATCCCATTGCTATGCAATCTTTATATATGATACGCACATTTTCATCTTCGTGCAACCAATCAAGCAGGACTTGACAGATGCGCATTTTGTGGTATGATGGAATAGAACATGTGTTCTAATATCCGCGTTAGGCAGGAGATAGAACGTGCAACGTCTATTGGATTACCAAGCAGACCGAATCGAACAGATCCTCTCGGCCCATAAAGTGCCAGGGCGCGTCTTGGGCGGAGTGGTCACACCCCGCTGGATTCGGTTTGAGGTGGTTCCGGCCCTCGGTGCCCGTATTGATCAAATGGTCCGCCTTTCGGAGGAGATTGCACTGTGGTTGGGCAGTCGTGGTGTGCGTGTCCGTCGTGACGGTGGACGTGTCCATATTGAAGTGCCACGCGAGGAGGGTGATATGGTACAGCTGCTGCCCCTAATGGCCCGTTTGGGTGACATTCCCCGTCACACGGCGGTGCTCGGGCTGGACGAAGCGGGCATACCACTCCTGTTACGGCTGCCCAGCCCAGATGTCTGTCATGTGCTGGTGGCGGGCACGACGGGCTGTGGCAAAACTGCCCTCGTGCGGAGCATGATCTTCAGCTTAGCATTGAACAATCGCCCAGGCCGGCTCCAGGTGGTCATCATTGACCCGAAGGGACGCGGCTATGGTGCTCTAGAGAGATTACCTCACCTCTTGCGCCCTGTCGTGCGTGAAGCGGATCAAGCCATCAAAGTACTGGATGAGCTGGTGCGTCGCATGATCCAACGTGACCGCGAAGGGGTCCAAGAGCCTCGGCTGGTGGTGGTGATCGACGAGATGGCCGACCTAGCCGTCGCGGCTGGCGCCACGTTTGTACAAATGGTCACCCGCTTGAGCCAACGCGGGCGTGAGGCTGGCATCCATGTGATCGGATGTACCCAAAAACCAACCGTCGAGGCGATCGGGAGCCTGGTGAAGAGCAACTTCCCCGTGCGATTGGTGGGCAGCGTCGCAAGTCCTGAGGACGCGCGCGTGGCAACCGGTCTCCGGGCTTCGGGTGCTGAAAAGCTGCTGGGTCGGGGTGATTTCCTACTTGTGGTCAAAGGTGAAATCATCCGTTTTCAAGCCGCTTATATCAGCACGCACGACGCTGCAATGGTGATCGAGACCTTACAACAGCAAACCGGTGCGATTCGATGTTGGTCACCACCCATACAGGTTTATGACATCCTCTCTTCTGGAGCAGCGTGATGTGTGGCCGTTTCGTCCTGTACAGCTCACTGGATGAGATCGTGCGCGCTTTCAACGTCCAATTGGTGCGCGCCCAATGGCATCCCCGTTATAACATCGCCCCCATGCAACCGGTGTTGGTCGTGCGTTATGAACAGGATGTCACGGTGCTGGACGAAATGAGATGGGGTTTAATTCCCTATTGGGTCCAAGACTTCTCTCTGAGGGAGGGCATCATCAATGCGCGTGCTGAGACGCTGCATCGAAAACCCAGTTTCAAGCGTCCCTTTGCCAGCCAAAGGTGTCTGGTGGTCGCCGACGGATTCTATGAGTGGCGCAAATCAGACCACAAGCGTATCCCCTTTTTCTTCCGCTTGTCAAAGCGGCGTCCCTTTGGGTTCGCGGGCATCTATGACATATGGCATTCACCGAAGGGAGATGTATTCACCACATGCGCGATCGTCACTACGAATGCAAATGCATTGATCCGTCCCCTCCACGATCGCATGCCTGTGATATTGAGCAAAGACGCTGAAACCCTTTGGCTCAACCCGAGGACGCCGCTGATACAGTTAATGGACTTGCTGCGTACCACTTTAGCCGAAGATATGGAGGGTTATGAGGTGTCCTCAAAAGTTAACTCATCTGCCTATGACGCTCCGGAATGCATCTTGCCCTTATCACGAACCGGTATCGCAACAAACTCTACCTAAGGAGGTGCGAGAACAGAACGGACACGTATCCACTTGTGCAATAATATCCTCTGTGTGCCGGGCTGATATGGAATGCAAGCGAGAAAGGAGATCCGAAGGTGAGTCGTGTTATTCTGATCCTGGGAAGCATCTTTTGTGTGGCACTGGCTGTTGTAGTTGGCAGTCGCATGAGCGTCGACGCGACCGCGTTGGTGGTGGGCGTTGCGTGCGGTGTGTTGGCGAGTATACCAGGCAGCCTACTTCTAATTTGGGCATCTTACCGGCGCGATGCGATGCTCGAGGCCAAACGCGCGTCTCAGATGAACCCGCAATATCCGCCCATCGTGGTGGTCAATCCTGGTCCAAACGTCAGCCGGCAGGGATGGGATCCGATGGCCTATCTTCCCCCTCCTAGCACTTTGCTCCCCGGCGGTGTTCGTCAGTACAAAGTGATTGGAGAGATAGAGGACGAAAATCGGCCTCCTCAGTATGTGTTTAACCTCTCCGAACGTCACAGCAAGTGAGATCTGGTCACTCTTTATTTCTGCTCATATCGCTTTACGTACTGGAAAATGGAAGATGGGGTATCGGGGCGCGCGATCAGGTCAGGGTGCCCAGGCAATGCGTTCAATCAACCAGTCTTGCCAGCCGGTGCCCCAATCGGTAACCCGCGTTACGGCTCCGCCAAGGGCGGACACAATGTAGATGCCCCATCTTCCTCCCCGATCCGAGACAAAGGCTAAATATGCTCCATCTGGAGACCACACTGGAAGTCCGTCATTACTATCTGAAGAGATGAGTTGACGTCGTGTCCCGCTTGGGAGCTCCACGACATATAGTTGCCAACGTCCGCCCTGACTGGACATATAGGCGATGCGGCTGCCATCGGGTGACCATGCCGGCGCTCGGTCGCTCTCGTGATCGGTCAAACGGCTCGTCGGACCGCCTGCTGCGGGTATGAGATATAAGCCAGGATTGTTACCCTGTGGATCGGTGCCCTGATAGGCGATCCGGCTGCCGTCAGGTGACCACGCAGGCGTGCGCCCTTCTATCAGTGGCTGTGCCTCGCTGCGGCCATCTGCCCAAGCGACGTAAATGATCCATTTGCGGTCGCCGGAACGGCGCGAAGGAAATACAAATCGGGTGCCATCGGGCGCCCAATCCGGCGTGACATCCTCGCTATACCAGGTCGCACGGGTATCCTGAGCCGTGGAAAGGTCATAGACATGGATACCGATACTATCGCCACGTTCAGAACGGTACGCCAGCGCCTGTCCGTCAGGGCTGATAGCCGGCTGCGAACCATCTGTCAGCACAACCCGAGTGGTTCCATCCTTCAAGTCGATACCCAGGATCTGCCACTGGCTGTTCTCTTCATTGAAGCGTGAGAAGTAGATGGTACCACCAATTCGAGAGGTGGTCGATGGGTGGCGGCTCTGTACGCCGGCGGTTGCATTCGAAGCCTCCGGTGAGGACATGTGCGAATCCTGCAGGGCAATAGGAAGAGGTGTAGGGGTGGGATTGGCACACCGCCAGCTTGCCGTCGCATACTTTCCCTGGATACCTTCACCGGGCTGAAGCATTGCCGCTTGCATATACTGGTTCATGGCAGCACACCAATCCGACTGGGCACCCAGGTTATCGCCATAACTCTCATATGCGCGGGCCAGCCGGATGCGCACGTCCAGGTAGTCCGGCACAAGCGTGTAGAGCTGTTCCAGATAGTGGATCGCCTGCGGCCAATCGCTATTCCAAGCGGCCTGAGAGGATAGATATAACGTGGCCAGGTCCACCTGACGACCGAGCTCAGGGTCATCCGGTCGCTCTTTTAATTCATGCTCGAAGGCATCCTTAGCGTTAGCCACCTGCCCCTGTCTTAACAGCTGCCAACCCAATTGCGAGTAGGTCTCGAACAAGATCTCACTGACCCTCTGAGGCTGAAACGTTGGATCCAGATCACGCAGCTGCGAAGCACGTTCGGCTGCCTCGGCCCAACGTTGCTGTTGCACCAACGCCTCAACTTCCTTGAGTAAGCTGACAAGCGCCTCGTTCAACGTGGCCGAGGTAGGGGTGGGCTGAGTCATAGCGAATGTTTTGGCGTCGCGCAGAGCGTCCCGTGCTGGACGATGCGTGGGATCGAGACGCAGGGTATGTTCCAACTCAGCGATGGCGAGCTCATACGCTCCGTTCTGAAGGTGCTGCAGGCCGCGCTGATAGTGCGCCTCTGCCTCTTGGCGCGTGATGGCAGCACGTTGTTGCAGCCCCTGATAGACCGCCACGCCACCGATGCCAATATACATGAGCACAACGCAGGCAAAAGCTCCCAAACATCCCCCAATGGCGCGCCAGAGAGTCCAATGGGGCCATTGAAGCAACCGACCCTTCTGAGGGGCAGAACGCACTGCCGCGATGGGCCGCTCTGGCCGGGTCACCTCACCCGAGCGAGTGGCATAGCGCATTAACCGTATAACCCCCGCCAAGCATTAATGCGCACCCGCAACACTTCCATAAGCATTCGCCAGGTGTCGTAAAGCGGTCTGACTTGGCTACGCTCTTTATAGTACCAGTTGATGGGCACTTCCACGATGCGCATCCCGCGCCGTTGGGCGATGAACAAACATTCGACATCGAACCCCCAACCTTTGATCCGCTGTAGAGGGAAGATCTGCCGCGCCGCCTCACGCCGAAAACACTTAAAGCCGGCTTGAGTATCCTGAATACCACGCACGGCAAACAGGCGTACGATCAGGTTGAACACGCGCCCCATCACATGGCGGTAGAGCGGTTCATTGTAACGCCGTGCCCCGGCAATTTCGCGTGAGGCAATTGCGATATCGTAACCTTCCAACATTGGAGGAAGGAACTTGCTGACCTCCTCGATGGGCATCGATAAGTCGCTGTCACACAGGAAAAGATATTCCCCTTTAGCCCGCAACATGCCGGCTTTCACGGCATGTCCTTTGCCACCATGTTCCACTTGATACAAGACGAGGAAGGGAGCTTGTGGCTGAAACTGGCGCACCACGTCCGCGGTGCGGTCTACACTGCCATCGTCCACCACGATCACCTCAGCCTTATAGGGTTGTTGTTGCAGAAAACGAATGATCTGGGGGAGACTTTCGGGCAAGCGTTGCTCCTCATTGTAGGCTGGTACAATGATGGAGAGAAACGGCTCATTTTCATGAGTGCTATACAGCGCCATATGAAGAGTTTCCAACGTCCGCTCTATGAGTTGATTAGATTATATCAAAGGCATAAGGAGAGAGCGAGTCCATCAAGAATTATTTCACAACCGAACACCGGAATTTAGGCTGACTTGGCACTAGTAATTTATCAGAAACTACCGGTCCTGAGCTGGTATTTCAAGCTCTGACGGACCGCCCGGCTGGCGCCGGATTGGGTCGGTTTGAGCGACTGGGATTACCAGCCCTAGCTTTAGCTTGCCAGCGTTCTGGGGGCGCATGCACCGCAGGGGCACGGAACACCGTTCCCATACGATGCCCGACACGGCACACCTTGGGCTGTCGACACTCCGCCGCTACAACGCAATCGCTTGGATGCCGGTCAGCTCGCAGAAATCCTGCAGCTCATCGTACAGGTGGCTGCCATAGCCCAACACAGCATACTCATTATTCCAGGCGTCCAACAGCGCGTCGATGTCGCAGTGCAGCGTCACGAAGGCGTGCGGCCAGAAAGGGATGCCGCATTCACGTCGGCGTGCCTCGATCAGTTCCGCGGGTGGCTCGAAGACGGTGCAGCGGACGATGACCATCTCGAAGCGGCCGTCGCGGCGGCCCAACCGTGCCAAGACTCCCTCGCCCGCCTTGCAGACCAGGTCGACCGCGAGACCGCCCGCAGCGCCCTCAGTAGGGATGCCGTGCTGGGCGAAGCGCGCCGGCCCCACCTTGCCCGCCAGCGAAGGTGGACATGCCCCGTCGCCGATGATCTTCGCCTCGCGGGTGGTCTTGTGGATGTGTTGCAGATCGCCGTAATAGGGGCGTTCGTCGCCCAAGTCGAGCAACAGCTTGGTGGTGAGTGCAGTGTTAAAGTCGCTCAGCGTTGAAGTGGCCACACCGTCCTCCAGCATCATGCTCTGCGCAAACGAGGTGGCGCCGTAATCGTCGCCCATGCCGGGGAAGGATTGGATGGTATAGAAGTCGAACCTCTCTTGTTGCACCATCTTCTTGAGCGCCACGTAGAGGCGGATCGAGCGCTCGGCCAGCTCATCCTCGGGGACCGGCTCGGCGAAATAGGGCTGGATGTGGCGGCGCGCGGCCTCCAGTTCCTCGGCGGTGACCGCTTTGGCGGTAGCGATCAGCTGCGTGACATCGCGCGTGTCGATGTCGATGCCGAACACCTTCATCCATTGAGAGGGGTCGGCAACGCCGCACGTCTGGCCCATACCGCGCCCGCCGAAGGCGCCCAGGGTGCTCATATTGAGACGGTGCTTCATCGCGCTGGCGCGGCAGTAGGAGACGATGCGCTGGATGGCCCGCGCTTCATCGTAATGGCCGTACACGAAGCGATGTGCCAGGCCGATCTCCTTGAAGGCAGCCTGCATCACCCAGCCGCCGACCGGCCGCCAGCCCTGCGAGCCCGGCACCGTCCAGAGCACGATACCGCGGCCACTCATCGCAAAGTCGCGCACGGCGCCGATCAGGTGCGCCGCCCACACCCACGTGCCCGAAAAGAGCACCACCGCGTCCAGATCGTCCATCTTCTTCAGCTGGGCGAAGCACGCTCGTGCCTCCTGTTTCGTCGCCAACACCACTGGATGCTCGACCAGCTCCAGGCCAGCAGTGCGCAATGCCTGTTTCGCCGCTGCGATGACGTTTTCGTCGATGAAAGGGGTGCCCAGAGGATCCAGTAGACCGTCTTTGTGGACGCCGTAAACGACGAAGGCAACCTTCGGTGTGAGCATGAGAAACCTCCTTATTTTTGAGAAGGAAAAGTGAGCGCAGCACCTACTTCACGAGCATCCTAACACAGCCGTTGAGGCGCGTCAATTGGCAGCAGGGAACCCAGCTTGGGGTGCATTTCTTTCTGAGGCGGAGCGGGGTTCAAACCGCGCCGTGCGCGTCGGGGGCGGCGGGCTGCCTGTACAAGCGGCTTTATCTCAACTGCAGAGGGCGCGCCTTGGACCACGAAACACGCGAAAGGCGCAAAACCTTCCACATTTTCATATCTTTTGTGTCCTTTTGTGGATTTTGCGGTCCAGACGTTCTCACCGCTCTCTGACGATCGCGGCTCGGACGGGACGACGAAGGCAGGGATAGGATGACAACGTCTCGCGCGCCCGAAAACCTACCCCTGAAAGGAGGCTGAGGTGAGGGGAAACGCCTCTCCCACAAGTCGCGGCGCGGAAGGCTCTGGGCACGCGTACGCGGCCGGCATGACGGTTGATCGGTTGTGGAATGCAACAAAACCGTTGGGCAAATCAGGCCGGCTAGCCGCCGCCGTTGACCAGCCACACCGATTCAGGCGCAAAGGAAATAAGTTGCTGGTCGCCAATTTGGGGCAGCTGTAACTGACGGGTGTTGAGGGTGTCAACCACCAGGGATTCGGAATTGTCCAGGTGCAGTTGCACGCGCACCAGCGGGCCGCGGAAGGTAATGGCACACACCTGGCCGGCCAGGCGGTTGGCACCGCCGCGCTCGCCCAGCTGCAACGCCTCGGGACGAATCATGATGGTGGCGATGGCACCAGTTTGCAATGCTAGCGGCCCGGGCATAGTTACCAGCTGATTGCCGCAGCGCAGCTGGCCACGGTGGGGATCAAGCACCTCGCAACGCAGCTGATTGACCGCGCCCACGAAACGCGCCACGAAGGACGTGGCAGGATAATTGTAGATTTCGAAAGGTGTACCCACCTGCTCAATACAACCGTGATTCATCACCACGATGCGATCTGAGAGCGAGAACGCTTCCTCCTGATCGTGTGTCACATAGATGGTGGTGATGCCGAGCTGTTGCTGGATGCGGCGGATCTCGCCGCGCAGCTCGACGCGAATCTGGGCATCCAGCGCCGACAGCGGCTCGTCCAGCAACAACACTTGTGGCTGGATGGCCAGCGCCCGCGCCAGGGCGACGCGTTGTTGCTGCCCCCCGGAGAGTTGATGGGGATAACGGTTGCCTAGGTCGGGCATCTGAACCAGGTTGAGCAGCGCAGCGACGCGCTGTCGGATCTCCTCGCGCCGCACGCCGGTGACGCGCAGGCCGAAACCGATGTTATCCGCCGCTGTCATGTTGGGGAAGAGAGCATAGTGCTGGAAGACCATGCCCATGCGACGGCGGTTGGGCGGTTGGTGGGTGATATCTTGGTCCTGTAGATGTACCGTGCCAGCGGTCGGCTGTTCAAAGCCGGCGATGATGCGCAGCACCGTTGTCTTACCACAACCGCTCGGCCCGAGTAGCGACACAAACTCGCCCATCTGCACTTCCAAGTTGAAGTCCTGGACGGCGATGGTGCTGCCGAATCGTTTGTGAACGTGTTCCAATCGCAAGAACGACATCGTGGTAAACCTCCCCCATCAGCGTGGTGCTGTTACTGCACGCGCCGCCGCCCAGCCTCGCACCAACCAAAGCATCAGTAACATCACCAACCAGGTCAGAGCAAAGCTGATGATGGCCAGCGCGGCCGATTCATACGCTTTGAAGACCCCCACATACTGCATATATGGTCCGAAGGCCGGCCACGCGAGCAAGGAAGAGAGAGTAAATTCACCCATCACGATGGCAAAGGTGAGGAACGCACCGCTCAGGATGCTCGCGCGTAAGTTGGGCAGAATAACAAGGAAGAAGGTTTGGAGGTTACTGGCGCCCAAACTCTGTGCCGCTTCGGTGAGCGTGCACACGTCGATGGCACGCAGACCGGTATCGGCGGCACGGTACATATACGGCAGAGAGAGCACTACATAGCCGGCGACAAGGAGCAAGGGACTGCTGACAAACGCAAACGGCGGACAACAGTACCAACGGATCAGCCCGAAGGCGATGACCACCGCCGGCACCACGAACGGCAGGAGCGTCACGAATTCGACCAACGGGCGTGCCCGGCGCAGCCGCAAATGCACCCAGTAAGCGGTTGGCACGACGAGAAAGATGCTGATAACGATAGTAAGCAGGGCCATCTGGAACGAGAATGCCAGGCTGTTGTAGAAGCCAGGGTCAGCGAAGATGTTTTGGTAGGCTTTCAGACTGAGCATGCCCTTGCGAGCGCGCAGACTGAAATCCAGCGTGGCGACCAGCGGCAGCCACGAGAAGACCGCCCATATCACCAGCCACACCCATGCCCATGCCGAGGGACGCCGCGTCACTTGAGCCATAGCTCACTCCGCCGTTGCAGGTAGGAATAGAAAGCGATCGAAATCGCCATGATCACCACCATGCCCAGCGCCAGGGCGTTGCCCAGACCCGGGTCATACAACACGTTGCCGCGAATGTTGAAGCCAATAACGAGGGGCACCAGGTTGATCTGGCTTCCGGAGAAGGCATAGGCGGTGGCGTAGGCGCCGAAGCTGTTGGCGAAGAGCAATACCATCGTGCCCAGCAAGCTGGGCAAGAGGATGGGCAATGCCACGTAGCGCCAGTAGTGATAGGCGGTTGCACCTAATCCCTCCGCCGCCTCGCGCCATTCGCGACGTAGCCCGTCCAGCGCCGGAGTGATGATCAACACCATCAGCGGCAGCTGGAAATACGTGTAGACGATGCTCAGCCCCCAGAAGTTGTAGATGCTGAAGCCGCTGTGGTAGATGTTGCGCCCCAACAGGTCGTTGAGTGCTCGCGTCACCAACCCCATCTGTCCCAGCGTGGCGATGAAGGCAAAAGCAAGTGGCACACCAGCAAAGTTGGAAGCGACGCCCGAGAAAGTCAGCACCATCGAACGGATGGACGGGGGCAGGCGACCCAGTGTGATGGCGTAGCCGAGCAGGAAGCCCAAGACACCCCCGAATATAGCGGTCGCGATACTGAGCAGAATACTGTTTTCGTAAGCGCGCAGTAGGTCTGGCCGGGTGAAGATGCGCTCGATGTTGGCCAGAGTGAATTGTCCCTGCTCGCCCTGGAAGCTGCGCACCACGATCGAGGCGGATGGCAATAGCAGGAAGGCAACTGCGAAAACAAAGAAGGGGAGCATGGGCACCCATGCCCATACAGTATGCAACTCTCCGAGGCGTGCGCGCAGCACGCCTCGGAGGTTGATGCGCTCTTTTTCAACTAAGAGAGACTTGACAGCCACCCGTTATTCACCCAGGACCACTCTACGCCAATTCTCGGCGATGATCTGCCGAGTGCTGGTCAGCTGTTCGACGGTGGGGAATATCGCCTTGGCATACAGCTCGGCAGGCGGCAACTTCGCAGCCAGCTCTTCTGGGATGACATTGCGCGCTACTAGATCATTATAGCGAATGGGGTGGGTGTAGCCCTTGAGCAGGAGTAGCTGTCCCTCGTCAGAGTAAAGGAACTCCATCCACAGGCGAGCGGCATAGGGATGCGGCGCATAGGCGCTGATGGCATAAGCATACGGGCCGGCCAGCACTGCCGACTCGGGCACATGGATGGCCAGTTCGGGATTGCCCTGGAAGTTATCCCGGTTGGCCAGTGCCAGATAGTCCCACTGGATAGTGATAGGGGTCTCGCCCTTGGCGATGGTGCCGGTGCTGGCGATGATCGGGATGAAGTTACCCACCCTGCGCAGCTCGGCGAAGAAATTTAGCCCTTCCCACGCCGCGGCATCTAGCGCATCCGGCGCTGTGGCATCGGTGATGACTTTGGTGCGTGACAGACCAGCCGCCAAGACGCTCATAATCGCCTCGTTGGACGCAGTGGGGTCGCCCGCTAGCGCCACCATGTTCTTGTATTCGGGCTTCAGCAGGTCAGCCCAGTCCTGAGGCGGGTTGGAGACCACGTCCAGATTGGTTTCAATCACTAACACACCATAGTAGTTGGCGAACCAGTAGCCCTCAGGATCCTTCAGGTTCTCGGGGATGGTGTCCCACGTGGCCACTTTGTAGGGTGCGAACAGGCCTTCGGCCTTCCCGATGGCGGTGAAGCCCAGGCCGATGTCCACCACGTCAGGCGCCTGGGGGCCTTTGCTGTCTTTGTTCGCGCGGATGGCTTCCAATTCCTCGGCAGAGCTGGCCTCGGGGCTGAGCTCGTTCACCTTGAGGCCATATTTCTGTTTAAAGGTGGCGATGATCTCGCCATAGTTAGCCCAGTCGTGCGGCAAGGCGATGACGGTGAGCTCACCTTCCTTCTTGGCCTCGGCAATGAGGACGTCGAGCGGGATGGTTTCACCACTCTCCAGACTGGGCACAGTTGGCGTGGGTGTCTGGGCGAATACCAGGTTGGCCGGCAACAGCTGGCTGAAGACCAGGGTCAAGGCCAATATCCAGCCCAGCACGAAGGATGCATCTTGCCAGATTTGGTGAATCATCGGTCTTTGGCTCTCCATTTAGTTCTCCCCTTTCTAGAATTAATCTCCTTCAGCCATCCTTTCAGTTTGGATGCTGTTCACTCCCTTGATCCATCAAGAAGATAGGATTGCTCCATGCCCAGCGCCGCTGGGGGTCGCATACTTCAATGCGGATCCACTTCAACCCGCTGGGAATATAGAATGCGGCCGATTCGATCGTCTGCCCAGGTGCGGCGTGGGCGTGCCAACCGAAACATCCTGAACTGACCCAGTAGATCGCGCTGGCCGGCGAGGTTTTCACATGGAGCTGATCGTCGACCATTCGGATGTCATAGATCTCGGGGCCGCTGCTGCTATAGAAATGACCAGCGCGCAAGGCAGCGATAAGCGCCTCGGCGCTGAACCTAGACGCCTTGACCATTACCCAGCCGCCGCCGTGGTCGGCTTCGTGAAAGTGCGCATCATCAGTTGCCACGCCAAACGTCGCTTGACCGCGCCCCAGGATATCATCCCAGTAAATCGTTGCCAGACCCTTGTGATTCTCCAGGTCCGAGGCGTAGTTAAACGATTCGATAGCCGGGATGCTGTCAATGACTGCCAGTTCTTCCAGAGACAACCCCGACCAGTGGGGATGTGCCAGGAAGGCAAAGGCGCCGGACTGCCAGCTTTGGGTCAGCGCTTGCGTCGGAGTGAGACCGCCATTCATCGGCAAACCGTTCACGTCCCCGATGACCACCACATGCATCGGAGAACACTGGCGTGATAGACCGACGCTCAGCTCGACGCCAGGCAACACCAGCAAGCCGTTCGAGAGCTGCCGGGCGACCTCGGCATCAGTCCAACGATCGTGCTCGGTGAAGGCGATGAAGTCGTAGCCGTTCTCGGCATACCATTTCACCACCTGGTTCGGGTGGTGGGCACCATCGGACATCTTGCTGTGGGTGTGGAGATTGCCACGGTACCAACGACCAGGCAGCTGAAAGGGGTTGCTGTGGAGTGAGCTAGGTTTCTCGTGATGCAACTTTACGTGATACCACCTCTCTAATTGGGAATGCAGTTCGTCACACCATCTGGCATAATAGTGAAGTTGTGTTAACAGATGTTTAATGGTGCGTAAATGTTTAGTTAGCTTTGAGCTCGTGTCTGCCATCCAGATGTATTTTGGAAGACGGAAGTCGAACCGAACCGCGCATGTCGCGCATGTGAAGCAAGCAGCTCCCATCTCCCCTGGTGGGAGAGAGTCGGGATAGAGGAATTAACACCGCTCCCTGGTGGTCGCGGCTCGGATATGCCGTCACCATTCCAGGGATTGGTTCCGTTTCTACCCAATTTGAAAGGCACTCGCCATCTACTCTCTCTTGACTCTGCCGCACGGGCAGTTACAATCAGGTTAGGGAGAGGGCATGCACCTGGTTGTGACGCACGAGAATGCCGATTTCGATGCCGTGGCGTCCCTGTTGGGCGCGGTGAAGCTCTATCCGACTGCCCGCGCCTTGCTCCCCAATCGCCTCAATCGCAATGTGCGCGATTTTTTGACCCTGTACGGCGATGAGTTCCCCTTCCTGTGGCCGCACGAACTGCCCCAAGGGCACGTCACCCGACTCACGGTGGTGGACACGCAGCACATCCCACCCCTACGTGGCCTAGATGCGCAGACGGTCTGCCGGGTGATCGACCATCACGCGCGGGCGCCTCACCTGTCGGAGGGAGTGATCGCCACCCTGCAAGATACCGGCGCGACGGTCACTCTGCTCGTGGAGGAGATCAAAGCGCAGCACATCCCACTTTCTCCGCGTGAAGCGACCTTGCTCCTCTTGGGCATCTATGAAGACACCGGTTCGCTGCTATATTCGAGCACCACTCCGCGCGATGTCTACGCCGCCGCTTGGTTGATGGAACAGGGCGCCGCGATGGAGGTGGTGCGCCAGTTTCTCAAGTATCCACTCAGCGAAGAGCAGCAGACGCTCTACCGCCGGCTGATCGACGCGATGCAGACCTACTCCATCTCCGGTCACGTGATCATGGTCGCCACTGCGACGGCGGAGCGCTATATAGAGGAAATCAGCACTCTGGCCCATAAACTGCGTGACTTGTTTGAGCCCGATGCCCTCTTCCTGCTTGTGGCAATGGAGGACCACATCCAGCTGGTGGCGCGTTCCACCACCGACGCGATTGACGTCGGTTTCATCGCTGGCATGTTCGGCGGCGGAGGCCATGCCCGCGCCGCGGCGGCGCTGGTGCGCGGTGTAAATGTGGAGGAAGTGCACGCGCAGCTCCTGGACTTGCTCCACCGCAGTGTGCGACCATCCGTCACGGTGGGCGACATCATGTCGCGTGGCGTGCACACCCTATCGCCGCACGACACGGTGGCGCGCGCTGCGGAGATGATGGCGCGCTACGGCCACGAGGGATTCCCAGTGGTAGAGGGCGGACGTGTTGTTGGCGTGCTGACGCGCCGCGAGATCGACAAAGCGCTGCATCACAAGTTGGGCAACAGTGCCATCAGCCGCATCATGCGCAAGGGCGAGATTTACGTAACCCCCCACGATTCGGTGGAGAAGCTCCAGGAGGTCATGACACGCGAGGGCATCGGGCAAGTGCCGGTGGTGAATGGCGATCAGGTGATCGGCATCGTCACGCGCACCGACCTGATCAAGCTGTGGAGTGCTGCGCCGAGCGCCTCGCGCGCCGCGCAGATGGTGCGCCGCATGGAGGAGGTGATGCCGGCTGCGCTGCTGCAGCTGCTGCGTGAAGCAGGTCGTATCGCCGCCGAACAGGGGGATACGCTGTACATTGTGGGTGGTTTCGTGCGTGACCTGCTGCATCGCACCAACTCTCAAAACCACGTTCCCTATCCGGACATCGACCTAGTGGTCGAAGGGGATGCCATCCGTCTGGCGCGTCGTCTGGCGCAGCAGTATGGCGGTCAGGTGCGCAGCCATCAGCGCTTTGGAACGGCTAAATGGCTGCTGCCGCCGGCGCTACAATTGTCCAAAGCACACGGGCAGAGCATGCCTTCCGCGGAAACCCATGTTGACGTCGCGACACAGGGATTGCCCCCCGCGCTCGACTTCGTCACGGCGCGGATGGAATTCTATGAACATCCCACCGCGTTGCCGGAGGTGGAACGCAGCTCGATCAAGCAGGACCTGCACCGGCGCGACTTCACCATCAACACGCTGGCCATCTGCCTCGCGCCGGATCGGTTCGGCGAGCTGCTGGACTTCTACGGCGGCGAGCACGACCTGCAGCGAGGGCTCATCCGTGTGCTCCACAGCCTCAGCTTCGTGGAGGATCCCACGCGCATCCTGCGCGCGGTGCGTCTGGAACAGCGTCTGGGTTTCCAGATCGAGGCGCGCACCCTGGAGCTGTTGCAAGGTGCGATCGACCTGTTGGATCGGGTGAGCGGTGAGCGCATTCTGCACGAGCTGTTGCTCATCCTGCGCGAGGCGGAGCCGGAGCGTGCCCTGAGCCGTCTGGATGCGTTGGGCGTGCTGCGTCAGGTCCACCCCGCGTTGCGTGCCGACGCATGGGCAGTGCAGCGCATGGCGGCGCTGCGCCAGGCGCGCGAGGGCACCCCATGGGAGCGCGTTAAACCTGCCGAGGGGCACTACCTGAGCATCCTGACATTTCGCATGGATCAGGCGGCGCTGGAGCAGCTGATCACCCGGCTGCACGTTCCCGGTCAGCTGGCCGACACGTTGCGCCAGGTGGAGTTGTTGCGCCGCACGCGTCTCCCGTTGTTGGAAGAGCCGCAACGCCCCAGCCGTCTGTACGCGCTCCTCGCCCCGTTCGATACGCACAGCCTGCTCATCGCCTGGCTGGGGAGCGAGGACGCCATTGTGCGCGCCCAGCTGGCGCAGTTTGAGAGCGAGCTGCGCGGGGTGCAGCCGATCATCGACGGCCACTACCTGCGCCGCGTGTTCAAGCTGCGTCCTGGCCCGATTTATCGGCAGATCATCGATGCCTTGCGCGGCGCCCGCCTGGACGGCGAGGTGGTCACCCTTGAGGATGAGCACGCATGGGTGGAACGCTGGCTGTCAGAACGAGCGGATGGAATGGTAACGGCCGAAGCACAACGATGGGGCGAGAGAGACGACTCGCATGGATAGGTTTTTGGGCACGCAATCACGTCCGCGTGCACCAGCAGCGGTGTGGATTTCAGCTGCAAGGTTGAAGCCCTGGGCTGGTGTTTCAAGCCCTGACAGGCTGTCCGGCTGACACCAGATAGGGTTGGCTTCGGCCGACTTGGGTCACCAGCCGCGGGCTTCAGCCCGCTAGCGTCTGGTGGCTCCTGATCGGTGGCTCCTTGACGGCCTCGGCTCAGACATACGGTACGCCTGCCAAGTACGAGTTCCGTCGCCGGCCAGGCTTTGCTGTATTGCAATTCTGGTGAATCTACTCATACTCAAGCAATGCTAAGGAGGGAATCCGCTATGTCATGGCAAACCGTCATCCACTTAAAGCCCGAGTTCTTCGAGCGCTTCGAGACCACACTGGCCGAGTTTGGGGAGCTGACCGCACGTGCCTTTCGCTACGCCAGCGGGGTGTGTGCCCTGCGCATCACCAACCGGGTGGGGCAAATGATCGTCCTGCCCTACAAAGGCCAACAGATCTGGCGGCTGGAGCTGCACGGGCGCGAACTGGCCATGCGCTCAATGTTCGACGAGCCGACCGAAAGCGCGGAATACCTGCGCACCTACGGCGCGTTTATGGTGCACTGCGGCTTCACCGCCATGGGCGTGCCCACCGAGCAGGACAAGCATCCATTGCACGGCGAGCTGCCCAACGCATCCTATCAGACCGCGCAGCTGCTCATCGGCGAGGACGAGCGCGGGCCGTATATGGGAGTGAGCGGCAGCTGGCAGTACACGGTGGCGTTCAACACCAACTACGTGGCCCGTCCGTCGACGAAGCTCTACGCTGGCTCCGCCCGCGTGCCCATTGCCATCACCATCCGCAATCTCAAGCGCAGCCCGATGGAATACATGTACATGGCACACGCCAATTTCCGGCCGGTGGACAACGGCCGTCTGGTCTACACTGCGCGCTGCACGCCGGAGCATGTGCGCGTGCGGCGCAGCATTCCAGGGCATCTGCAGCCGCCGCCGGGCTATCGCGAGTTCCTGGAAGAGCTGGCGCAGCACCCCGAGCGCCACAATGTGCTCAAACCGGGCCTGGCGTTCGATCCAGAGGTGGTCTTCTTCATCGACTACTTGACCGACGAGGCCGGCTGGGCGCACACGATGCAAGTCCATCCCGATGGCTCGGCGGACTTCATCAGCCACCGCCCGGCTGAGCTGGATCACGGCGTGCGCTGGATCGCGCGCAACCCCGATCAGGACGCGCTGGGGATGGTGCTGCCGGCCACGGCCGAGCCGGAGGGCTACCACGCGGAGAAGATGAAGGGCAACGTCAAAGTGTTGCCCGCCGGCGCGGAGTTCCACTGTCAGATCGAGGTGGGCGTCCTGCTGCCAGATGAGGCACAGCAGATGGAGGAGAAGATCAACCGCATTGTCGGGGCATAAGCGCTGTAGGACACTCGATTGGAATGCTCACATCCTCCCGCAGGGATTCGTCTGCGGGAGGATGTTCGAATGATCCAGAGAGATGATACCTCTGCCGAGACCGATCGACGGGATTTTCATGTGGGCTTCTTACAGCGTAATAGTGGTACTGCTAAACGCCAGCATTATCAAGAGGACTGCCAGACGTGTTCTGCAGCAGAATAGTGGTTCGTCTACTGATGCGTGTGGTGTGGTTGGGGTGCTATGGCAACGTCGCGTTCTTGAGGATGGGGGCGAGGGTTACCTGATACAGCTGGGGCACGTAATGGAAGGCGACGTTGACGGTCACCGGGAGAGGGCGCCCACCGATGGCGGTAGTGCTGGTGATGCGCAGTGTGGTCTGATAGGTGCCGTAGGTGATCGGGCGCGTGGGATTCAACAGCAACGTCGCCGGCGCCGCGGCGGAGACGCTGCCCGAAGGCGCCCCGGCGACCGACAGCCAGCTCACCGCTGGGGTGATCGTGACCGTCCAGGTGATGGGCTGCGTGCTGGGCGTGGTGAGAGCAATTTGTGGCTGTGCCGGCACGGGCCCTTTCTCCGCGTCGGCCAGGAAGGTGAGCTGCGTCGGGGTGACACTCACCCGCACATGCGCGTCCAACGTACGCCAGGCGTTGATGCGCCCGTGGCCGAAGTAGATGTCCCTACCCGGCGTCCCCAGGTCTTCGGCGTTGGATTCGATCAGCGCGCGCACCTGCGCTGCGGATAGACCGCCGTCTGCCGACCAGAGCAACGCCGCCAGCCCGCTGACGAAGGCGGTGGCCATCGAGGTGCCGCTGAGCCACCCGTAGGAATTGTCCCACAGTGTGCTGTAAATGTCCACACCCGGCGCTGCCACGTCAACATAGGGATGGTACTCGGAGAAATAGGCACGGCCATCGCTTTGATCGGTCGCTGCTACAGCGAGCACTTCATCATAAACGGCCGGATAGATCACCGGATTGCCCTGATCTCCGAAATTGCCCGCTGCCGCCACCACCAACCGATCCCGACTCACCGCGTAGGAAATGGCATCCCGCGTCGCGGGAAGTCCATTCTGGCCGCCCAGGCTCAAGTTGATAATGCGAGCACCTTGATCTACCGCATAGCGAATACCCGCCGCCAGGTTCGAATCACTGCCATTGCCGTTGCGGTCCAGCACCTTGACCGGCAGCAGGCGAGCGGCCCAGGCGACGCCTGCCACGCCGATCTCGTTGTTGCTACAAGCAGCGGCGATGCCCGCCACGTGCGTGCCATGGCCGTAGTCATCTTGTGGATTGTTGTCGTTGTTCACAAAGTCGTGGCCGGGCAAGAGCTTATTTGCACAGGCAAAGTCGGGATGATCCAGATCAATACCACTGTCGACAATGGCGATGATAATGTTCGCCCCACCAGTGGTGCTGAGGATATCCCATGCTTTAGGGGCCTGGATTTGGGGCAGTCCCCATTGCCGACTCCAGTCAGGGTCATTGAGGAAGGTGTCTAGCGCATATACCCGGTAGTCCGGCGCGGCGTAGAGCACATCGGCGCGGGTGCGCAGCCGCGCGACCGTCTCCCACTCCTTGCCAGGCGGCACATCCACTTTGAACACGTCCAGACCGACGATGACCCCGCTGGCGCGCAGTCCTTGTTGTGCCAGCCGGTCGTGGGCGGCCGCCACACCCACGGAAGGTTTGAACTTGACCAACACGCGGCCAGGGACGAAGTCATCGACAGGTGATGGTGACGGAGGCTTGTCCAGCGGACGGGCCAGAGCTGCACCGTTGGATGCCCCGATGAGCGTCAGAATGAGCATCAGCGCTGCGACCCAGTATATGACGTGCATCCACCGCACAAGGTGTTGATGGTTCAGCATAATACTGATATTATATGTGTGGAAAATGCGTCATTCCAAATTGTGTCTTATATGACGTGGCACACGCCAGCAAAAGTTCCCCCGGCCTGCCTTTTAGGGGTGTTTTTGAACCGAGCCGCAGCCACCTCCTGCAGGTTCGGAACCTGTGAGAAGAGAAGTTGCTGCAGTGTGTAGCGCCTTCGTCCGCCATGGGCAGGCACAATCGCCTACGTCACCCCTACAGTGAAGTGACACGGAGACGCCCGTAGGGCAGGTCTTGTGCCTGCCCCATAGCAGGCGACTACAAGGATCGCTCCTACAATCGTGTGCGATGGCGATACACATTCCCATCCCGTCCGCGGGGAGGGCCGGGGTGCTTTTAGAGTAGGTTTTTGGGGCACGCGATCACGTCCGCGTGCACCGACGATGGTGTGGGTTTCCAGCCGCAGGGCTGAAGCCCTGGGGGTGTTCGGGGACGAGCTGCCTGACCGGTGGCAAGCCACGGCTGGTAGGGGCACGGCATGCCGTGCCCTCACAGCTACTACCCCTGAAAGGGACCAGGATGGGGGTAGACCGTTCTCTGACGGTCGCGGCCTGGTTCGTGCGCGTGTTGCTTGCCAACCCTGTAGGTCTCTGGTATTGTTGCGTATCATCCAGGCAGAAACACATCGAAGGAGGGAATGGGTGATGATCGTGGCTTGGTTCGAAGCACTGGGGCCCGTTTTGCAGGCTTTTTTGGCCACCTGTTTCACCTGGTTTTTGACTGCGGTGGGCGCGGGGGTGGTGTTCTTTTTCAGGGATGTAAACAAGCAGTTGCTCAACGGTATGTTGGGTTTCGCCGCCGGGGTGATGGTCGCGGCCAGCTACTGGTCACTCTTAGCCCCTGCGATCAACTTGGCAGAAGAGGAAGGCTCACTGCCCGCCTGGCTGCCGGTGGCGTTAGGATTTTTGCTGGGTGGTGGATTCCTGTGGGTTGTGGACCGTGTCTTGCCACACCTGCATTTGGGTTTTCCGCTCAGCGAGGCGGAAGGCATCAAGACGAGCTGGCAACGCAGCATCTTGCTGGTGCTGGCGATCACATTGCACAACATCCCCGAGGGGCTGGCCATCGGCGTTGCCTTTGGTGCGGTGGCAAATGACATTCCTGGCGCTTCGCTGGCGGGGGCAGCCGCATTGGCGCTCGGCATTGGGTTGCAGAACCTGCCCGAAGGCACTGCCGTGGCGGCGCCGCTGCGGCGTGAGGGGATGAGCCGGCTGAAAAGCTTCTGGTTTGGCCAGTTGTCAGCGGTGGTGGAACCCGTGGCCGGTGTGGTGGGCGCCGCAGCCGTGGTGCTGGCACGCCCCATCCTGCCTTACGCGATGGCCTTCGCTGCCGGCGCGATGATCTACGTCGTGATCGAAGAGCTGATCCCCGAATCGCATCTCGAACAGAGCACCCATATCGCCACCTTCGGCACGCTGATGGGCTTCACGATTATGATGATCTTAGACGTGGCGCTGGGTTGAGCGCCTCAACGCTCGTCAATCGGTATCCAGCGCAGTCCCTCCGGCCCGACATACTCCGAACGTGGCCGGATCAAGCGGTTGTCCGAATACTGCTCCAGCAGGTGGCCGATCCAGCCCACTACGCGTGCCATCGCAAAAATGCAGGTGAACAAATCGGGATCGATGCCTAAATAGTAGAGCAAGGGTGCGGAGTAGAAATCTACGTTGCAATAAATCTTGCGCTCGATCATATAAGGGTCTTCGCGTGCCACTTGTTCTAGCTTGAGCGCGATCTGGTACCATCTCGGGTCGCCCAGTTCGGCCAGCTGGGCGGTGGCACGTTGGAGATGTACCGCGCGCGGGTCCTGACTCTTGTACACGCGATGGCCCATTCCATAGATGCGCTTCCCCTGGGCACGTGCCGCGCGATACCATGCCTCGACATTATCCGGGTCACCGATCTCGAGGAGCTGGAGCATCGTCTGCTCAGCGGCACCACCATGAGCCGGCCCTTTGAGGGTACCCAACGCGCTGGTGATGGCCGAGAAGATATCGGACTGGGTGCTGGCCGTGACACGTGCCGAAAAGGTCGAGGCGTTGAACTCGTGGTCGGCCAGCAGCACCAAGTACAGGTTCAGCGCGCGGCTTTCCACCTCGGATGGCATACGGCCGTGGAGCATGTACAGAAAATTGGAAGCATGGTCGAGGTCCTCGCGCGGGCCGATCACCTCCAAGCCTTTGCGGTTGCGGTCGTGTGCCGCCACGATGGTGGGGATCTTGGCGGTGATGTCGGCCGCGCGGCGCAGATTGCTCGCTTGCGAGATGTCGTTAGAGCCGGGGTCGCCCAACGCCAAGGCCGACACTGCCGTGCGCAATACAGACATAGGATGGGACTGAAGCGTGGGCGCGGAGCGGATCAAGTCCATCACATGGAAGGGGATGTTGCGCCGGCTGCGCAAACTGTCCTCAAAGCTGAGCAGCTGACGGCGGTTGGGCAGGCAACAATACCAAAACATATAGGCCACTTCCTCGAACGTGGCGTGTTCAGCCAGGTCGTGAATATCGTATCCGGCATAAATCAGCCGCCCTTCCTCGCCGATTACCTTGCTCATCCGCGTGCGGGCGACCACGATCCCCTCTAACCCGGCATGCACCTGGACTTGGGTTTCGACCACCATCCTCTACCATCTCCTCTGAGCTCTGTTGCGCGGTTTTGTTCTCGTGCGAGTGCAGTGTGCGTCACTATACACGAATCCGCTTGCCGCGCCAGTTCAAGACACACACGAGCATCCTGTCATGCCCTTGCCTATCACCACGAATCGTCCACGGCATCGCAATGCTCTTCAAGCGATGCTAGCGTGTCCAGACTCACAGCGCTCAGGCAAGCGCGCCAGCCACTTCCAAGAGGCGCCTCAACCGCGCCTGGCGCTCTTCCAACTGGGTGCGATAGGCGGTCAGATCGAGCGGGCGACGTGCCACACCGGTTTGCATTGCCGCCTCGGCCACCGCCGGTGCTTCCCACAAGAGCACGCGCGGGTCAAGTGGCTTGGGAATGATATAATCAGCGCCGAATTGTAATGAGCTCAGGCGATAGGCGCACAAGACCTCTTCCGGCACGGGTTCATGGGCCAGCGCGGCTAACGCATGGCAGGCGGCCAGCTTCATCGCCTCGTTGATCTGGCGGGCATGCACATCCAAAGCGCCACGAAAGATAAAGGGAAAGCCCAGCACGTTGTTGACCTGGTTAGGATAGTCGCTGCGACCCGTAGCAATGACGGCGTCGGGACACACCTGCTTGGCCAGTTCATAGGGGATTTCCGGGTCGGGATTGGCCATCGCGAAGATGATAGGCCGCCGCGCCATTGTGCGCGCCATTTCGGCGCTGACCACATGGCCCACGGACAGGCCGACGAACACATCGGCGCCGCGCAAGGCATCGGCCAACGTGCGTGCTCGGGTGTTCTGCGCAAACTGCGCCTTGTGCACGTTCATGCCCACGCTGCGCCCCGTGTAGATGACCCCGTGCGTGTCCAGCATGGTGATATGCTCGCGTGGAAAGCCGGCCAGGACGAACATCTTGGCGCAAGCGATCGCGGCGGCGCCAGCACCGTTGATGACAATCGTCACCTCCTCCTTGCGCTTGCCCACGATCTCCAGCGCATTGAGTAGGCCAGCGGTGGCAATGATCGCCGTGCCATGCTGGTCATCGTGGAAGACAGGGATGTCCAACGTGCTTTTGAGTGCTTCCTCAATGTCAAAGCACTCCGGCGCCTTGATGTCTTCCAGGTTGATGCCCCCGAAGGTCGGGGCGATGGCCTGTACCACCCGGATGAACTCCTCCGGGCTGGCGGCGTTGACTTCGATATCAAACGCGTCCACGTCGGCAAAGCGTTTGAACAAAACCGCCTTGCCTTCCATGACCGGTTTGGATGCCAGCGGGCCGCGATTGCCCAAACCCAAGATCGCGCTCCCGTCGGAGATCACCGCCACCAGGTTGCTCTTGGCGGTATAGCGATACGCTTCTTCAGGACGTGCATCGATCTCTAACACCGGCACCGCCACTCCGGGGGTGTAGGCCAATGACAGGTCGGTTTGGGTCACCACCGGCTTGGTGGGGACAACCTCCAGCTTGCCTGGTCTTCCTCGGGCATGGTAGTCCAGCGCCGAATCGCGCGTGATCAAAGACATACGGGCTTCCTCTGCCTTCCCAGCCAGGTGAGCGCTAGATGAACTATGTTACCTCAAAAGTGGCGGATGTGTCGAGGCTGGGTGAAGTTTTCTCTAAATCTTTCCACAACAGCGGCACCGCCTGCCCGAGATTGCGGAAGCCATAGCGCTCATACAAACGGCGTGCCGGCTCATTGCTCAGCTGGGTGTTGAGAGTGACCCAAGTGACGCCGGCTCGCACCATAGCGACGAGTGCCTCGGTGAGCAGACGTGTGCCGATGCCTTTGCCTTGCCACTCCTCCGCGACACCCAGGCGGGTGAGGTGTCCGCGTGTCCCATCCCATTCACTCCAGCAGTATCCCACGATGTGCTCTTGATACTTTGCCACAACGAAATAATCTGCCCTGCCCAAAGCAAATTCCAGTTCATCTTGGGGCTTATGCCACACCGGAGCAAAGATCTGCCGATCAATGGCCGCGATTGCCTCGAGCTCGTGATGGCGAACGGGTTCCACCGTGACTGCGCGATTGCCGGTGACAGGAAGGGGTCCGGCGTGCCAGCCGTACGTGATGATATGTTCACAAGCCAGAAAGCCCTGAGCAGAGAGTGTTTCGCTCAACCACGCGGCACTACCCAGGCAAGCCAGACCACACGCGCGTTGCCGGCGCCCGTAGGCCTCGAGAAGTGGCAACGCTTTTCCAACGTATAGCGAAGCGGGTATGCCATTGCGCACGGCGGCTCCCACGATGCTGATCACTTGTGGGTGACGGCGCAGCACTGCAAGGACACCAGCGATCTCGTGCCGTCCTTCGACCATCACCCAGCAATCTCCGGCAGCGAGGCGTTGTTCCAACCATTGGAATCCAGCCGGCAGATATATGCGCCGGGAGTGGCTGAGCAAATGTCGGATGGCAACGCAGTCAGACAAAGTGGCCGAGCGTATCGTATATAACGAGCCGGTGCCAGGCGCAATCATCCGGGACACTACACCCATTATAGTGGAGCATAGTGGTGTGTCAAAGTGCAGAGACTGACCTCTGGCCTCGAGCTGCCTATTCAGCTTTATGTTTGCCAGCGAGGTGGAAATCGAGTAAGATTTTGGGTCGTCGCGGCTCAACAACCTCAGAAGCGTGGCAGAGGTGCAGAAAATCGCGGGAGTGTAGGCGTGGATCAATCCCTTCAGGCGCTGCTCACCCCACCCAACAGCTTAGCCGAACTGGACGTGCCCCAAGGGTTGCTGGTGGACCTGGTGTTGCGGCTGATGTTCGTTGAAGGTGACACCCCCGTGGCACGTATGGAACAGGTATTGCGCGTCCCTTTTAAAGTGCTGGACGACCTCTTGCTCGATATGCAGACTGAGCATATGGTGGAGGTGCCAGGTGCGATCAGTCGTATTGGGCGGCGTGCTTACATCTATCGTCTCACCGAGGAAGGCAAGGCGCGTGCTCGCGATGCGATGGAACGCAGCCAATACGTCGGCCCGCTCCCAGTCCCTTTAGCGAAATACAACAAGGCGATCCTGTTGCAAGCCCAACGCTCCCTGGTCACGCCGGCCCAGGTCAGGGAAGCCCTCAGCCATTTGGTGTTGCCCGAGGGATTTGACCGCCAGATCGGCCCGGCGATCAACGCCGGCACTTCGCTTTTCCTCTACGGGCCGCCTGGCAATGGCAAGACCACCATCGCCCAGGCCATTGCGGAGCTGGTCTCCGGCAGCGATCCGATCTGGCTGCCCTACGCCGTGACGGTCAGCGGCCAAATCATCCAAGTGTATGACGCGTTGGTCCACCACGAGGTGCCCACAGAGCAGCCGATGTTCAATATCGACCCACGCTGGAACTGCTATCGCCGACCCAGCGTGATGGTGGGCGGCGAGCTGAAGCTGGACAGCCTGGATTTGCGTTACGATCCTGTCTCGGGTTTCTATGAAGCCCCTTTACAGATGAAAGCCAACGGGGGCATGTTTTTGATCGATGACTTCGGACGCCAGCAGATGCGCCCAATTGATCTATTAAACCGCTGGATTGTGCCGTTGGAGACTCACATCGATACCTTTCGCTTGCGCACTGGACAAACGTTTCAAGTGCCTTTCAAACAGCTGATCGTCTTCAGCACCAACCTAGATCCTACCGAACTAGTCGACGACGCCTTTCTGCGCCGCATTCAGATCAAGGTGGAAGTGCCCAGTCCGGATGAGAAAATGTATTACCAGCTGTTTGTGATGATGTGTCGTCAGCTCAAAGTCCCGTTTGACCGGGCGTCTTTTTTGCATTTGTTGCAGGAATGGTACTACAAGCCGGGGCGGGCGTTACAGGCTGTGCATCCACGTGACATCCTGCGCATCGTGGTCGGGTTATGTGATTATCTTGGGACGCCCTACCAACTGACACCCGAAATCATCGATGAAGCGTGCCGTGCATACTTTGTGGCTCCCCAGCCATATGCCCGGCGGACGAACAGGCAACTATGATCCCGGTGGCCGCGCCTGTGCTGGGCGACAAAGAGATCGCCTATGTGGTGGACTGCATCCGCAGTGGGTGGGTTTCCTCGCTGGGGGATTATGTGCGGCGTTTCGAGCGTGAATTCGCCGCCTACTGCGGCGTGCGTTATGGTGTCGCGACTCACAATGGCACCGTGGCCCTCCATCTGGTGCTGGCCGCACTGGGTATCGGCAGCGGCGATGAGGTAATCGTCCCCAGTCTGACCTTCGTCGCCACAGGAAATGCGGTGGCCTATACAGGTGCTTCCCCGGTCTTTGTGGACTCAGATCCGCTCACCTGGACGATCGATCCTCAAGCGGTGGCGCGTGCCATCACACCACGCACACGGGCTATTATTGCCGTGCATCTGTATGGTCATCCGGCCGACATGGACGCGCTGCGTACGCTGGCGGACGAACATGGACTGATCCTGATCGAGGATGCTGCCGAGGCACATGGAGCACGCTATAAAGGCCGTCGTACCGGCAGCTTGGGCGACGTGGCCGTGTTTAGCTTCTACGGCAACAAGATCATCACCACCGGCGAAGGGGGTATGATCGTCAGCGACAATGGTGCTCTGATCGAGCGTTGCTATTTCCTGGAGAACCAGGCCAAAGCGCGCGAGAATCCCTACTGGCACACCGAAATTGGGTATAATTACCGGATGACCAATTTGCAAGCGGCATTAGGTGTGGCCCAGCTGGAGCGCATTGAGGAGTTCATCGCCGCCCGCGTGCGCAATGCCCATCACTATAATCAAAGATTGAAAGACGTGCCGGGCGTCACGCTGCCGCCATGTGCCGAATGGGCTATGAACGTGTACTGGATGTACACCATTCTGATTGAGGACGCATTCGGTCTCTCGCGCGACGCGTTAATGGCCCATCTCCGTGCGCGCGGCATCGAGACTAGGCCGGTCTTCTATCCGCTGCACCGATTGCCGATGTACGATCGCGGGCAATCCCTACCCGTGGCCGAGGAAATCGCTCGCAAAGGCGTCAATCTGCCCTCTGGTTCGGCGCTTACCGCGGCCGAGGTGGACACCGTGTGTGACGCCATCATCGAGCTGGCACGCCGTTGAGCCGGGAAACATACCTAATCCTATCTCGTAGATGAGGCAAGTCGGTCACCCGTGCGCATCG
>JANXAX010000400.1 GCA_025062175.1 Anaerolineae bacterium
CAATTTGAGCATAGCCACCGCGAGACTCGTCCCCACGAGGCCCAACACGGGCAAAAGCACCGCAGCGCCGACGATGCCCCCTAGCCATCCACCCAACAAGTCAGCCGCGTAAAGCAGCCCGGCCGTTTGCATCAAGCCGGAGCTTTCGCGCCAATATAGCTTGTTTGCCAGAGGAAACTGCGAGGCGATCACGAACCCACCGATACATGCAAGCGTCGGAAATATCAGCTTGAGCAGAAACGCATCCGGACTGCCTGAATATGGTGTGGCAACTAAGAGCACCAGGGGGCACCCCAGTGCGAAACCCATTACCGCCAGCTCGATCTTCACAAAATACCCAAAACCTATCCGTTCTAGAACCACTGTTGTCAGCGTTGCTCCACCCGCTGCTCCGGCCATAAAAGCGGCCACCAAGAACCCAATCCACGAGAACACATAACCGTAAACGGACTGGAATGCAAAGATGATTATAAGATCAAAGATCATCCCGGCAAAGCCGGTGGTGATGACGGCCCAGAGAAGACTTGCCCGGAAGTAGCGCGGATTTCTGGGCCGAAAGAGGAGATAGGGCACCAGGAAAACGACGAGCAGAAGCGCAACAGCCTCTAGGCTGATCTGCTCGAATTGGCCGAAAAGCCAGCGGAGCGATGGGGCAAACAGGGCATTCCAATGAGCGATGCTATAAAACACTCCGATGGGGGCAAGATCCGAGTTGATCCGTTGTGTGCTGCCTGCGACAAAGCGTTCGAACCACGCCTGCCAGCCGGGATGCAGCTTTTGCTCGATGTACCAGGGGATGATCACTTCTGTCTGGATCTTGCGCTGTTCCAGTCGCTCGAGCACTTGTGTCGTGTCGATCGCTAAAACCTCTGGAGAATCCGATGCCAGGAACAGATTGGTGCCATCGCCAGGGAGTGCCCTAATAGCGGGGAAGACACTTTGCAACGTGTTGAAAATACAGCGGTTCAGATTTTTCAATTCCTCGCTTGAATACGTTAGGGAACCTGGCAGCCCCAGCACAAGGATGCCCTCCCTGTCCAGTTTTGTTTTGGCAAGGGCGAAGAATTCGCTGGTGAAGAAGCGGTTCGTCTGCAAGGTGGAAGGCTCGGTGATGCCTATCAAGATCAGGTCATAGGCGCTCTGCGTCGCGCCGAGATACATGCGACCGTCGACGTATTGGATCGTGACCCTTTTGTCGCCGAGCTCGGCCTCGGTTAGCGGGGTGGAAAACCTCCTTACCAGTTCAATGAGCAGCGGGTCGAGCTCCGCATATTCAATGGTCTCGACCGTCGGATGCTTCAACGCTTCATAGATCACACCGCCCGCACCGCCGCTCAGGATGAGTATCCGCCTGGGCTCGGGATGGGCGAGGAGTGGCAGATGCACAAACTCTTCGACGGATGGGATATCGGGCACCGGTGTGATGAGACTCGGGACACCGTCCTCGAAAAAGATATACTGGCCTTCGTTTTCGATGACACAGATGTTGCCATAAGGAGAATTCTGGTAGTGGACGACATGATGACCTTGCCACTGTGCCTGGATGGAGTAACGATGAAGTGCGTCCACCTGGCCCGAAGAGACTCCATAACCGCACAGGATGGTGAGAGCACTCAGGCTGACCAGCATCGTCTTACGAAACAGTCCGGCTTTTCGATGAAAGACCAGTAAGGCGAGACACACGCTGAAGTTCAGCAGGGCGAGCCACACGGCTGCTTGAAAGGTATGCAGGTAAGGGATCAGGAGATAGGTGCACAAGATTCCGCCGACCAGGGTGCCCACGGTCTCATACACGTAGACCCTGCCGACCGAGGCGGCGTTCTGGTCGGAAAACAAGGAATATATCTGGCAGCTGGAAGTGAACAAGGCGCCATGGAGCGTGCTCGCCGGCAGAAGCAGGAGAAAAGAGGTGTACAGCATCGGGATGAGGCCGATGCTTTCGCCGATAGAGAGGCCCATCATCCTTTTCAAAATGCGCACCAGGAAAATGGTCACGAGCAAGAAGACGAAGAAAAGCAGCGTGATGACAGTGAATGTTTCCAGCTGGTTTTGGACCTTTTCGGCTATCCTGCCAAGGAGGAAGGACCCGAGAGCCTCCAGAATGAGCCAGTTGGCCAGGACAATGCCGATGGAGAGCTCGTTGCCGGAGAAAACGATCAGAAACTCCCGTAACAGGAGCACTTCGGCAACCAGCCCGCTCAACCCCATTGTCCATATGGCAATGTGAACGCATGCTTTCGTCATTTACGTCGAGGAGGCAACCGGTTGACGCATGGGTTGCCATTTGAGGTAAGCGAGCGAACGCCAGAGCCATTCCATGGGGCCGTATTGGAAGCGCTGCAGCCACCAGCCACTGAACCACACCTGGGCAACATAAATGGCAAGCACGAGTAGCAAGCAGGCCGCTTTGCCGACTAGGCCCAACAGGCCCAGACCAAAACCGTATAACATCAGCGTGCAGATGACCGATTCGCTAACATAGTTCGACACGGCCAAGCGGCCGGCTAGAGCCAGCGTC
>JANXAX010000401.1 GCA_025062175.1 Anaerolineae bacterium
CGTCTCTTCGGGAAACGGCAAAGTGTCGATGCTGATGATACCATCCGCAGTGATCACTGCCGTGGCGGTCACTTGGGCGTACAAATCGCTCGTAAATACGTAGATATCATCAGACACTCTTTCACGTCGCATAGCGTCCGAGTCACCCCTTTAGAGTGCTAATATTTCTGTGGCTCAGTCATGGCCGGTGACAGCTGAGGAAACCACCTGTTGGAACGGACTCAAAGGGAATAGAGCTCGCCGAACTTCTGCTTGATGTATCCAATGTAGTCCGTCGCAGCAAGTTCTTTGCCAGTGACTTTCAGCACCAACTCTGCTGGTGTGTACTTGCGCCCATGCTGGTGAATGTTCTGACGCAGCCACTTCAGCAATTCGCTGAAATCGCCTGCCGCGATCTGGTCCAGCAGACCATTGATATCACGCTTTGCCTTCTCGAAAAATTGTACCGAGTACAGATTGCCCAACGAATAGGTGGGGAAGTAGCCCAACATCCCGCCGGACCAATGGACGTCTTGCAGCACTCCCAGGGCATCGTTAGGTGGAACAATGCCCAGATACGCCTCCATCTTAGCGTTCCATGCCTCCGGCAGATCACGGAGAGGTATCCGACGCTCCAGCATATCATTCTCCAGTTCAAAACGGAGCATAATATGCAAATTGTAGGTCACCTCGTCCGCTTCCACACGGATGAAGGAAGGTTTCACCGCATTGATTGCCTGGTAGAAGGTTTCTAACTCCACGTCTCCCATTTGCTCAGGGAATGCCTGTTGGAGGCGCGGAAAATAGTAGGTCCAGAATGCACGGCTGCGTCCGATCAGGTTTTCCCACAGGCGCGACTGCGATTCGTGAATGCCCAGCGAGGCACCATCGTCCAAGCCAGTTCGTTCCAACGTTGGCGATAGTCCCTGTTCATAGAGTCCATGACCGCCTTCGTGAATGGTGCCGAACAAAGCAGTTGGGAAATAATTGGGATCCAGGCGTGTCGTCAGCCGCACGTCGTTAATTGAAAAGGAAGTCGTAAACGGATGAACCGATTTGTCCTGGCGGCCTCGGTTGAAGTCAAACCCCATATCGCGCAAGACGCTCAACCCAAAATCCCACTGCTTCTGGACGTCCATGGGCCGCCGCAAGATCGCGTCACCATCGGGATTGGCTTGGCTGGCAATATTTTTGACAATTGGCACCAATTCGGCTTTCAGTTGCTCGAACAAGGCTGCCACCTGCGCCGTTTTCATCTCCGGTTCATATTGGTCCAATAGCGCATCATACAGGCGTTCCTGATACCCCAAGGCCTCGGCAATCTGGATGTTGAGATCCACAATTTTCTCCAGATGGGGGAGGAACAGCGCGAAATCAGCTGTCGCTTTCGCCTTGACCCACGCCTCGTATGCGAGGGTCGAGACACGTGCAAGCTCGGCAATCAGAGCAGGTGGGATGCGACGCGCTTTCTCATAATCCCGCAATGTCACCCGCACCAAGCTCGCTTCATCCGAGTCATAATCCCACTCCGCGGCCGGTGCACGCAATGCTTCCAGCAATTGTCCGATTTCATCGCTGGTGAACCAAGTGTGCGCTGTCCTGTGGAGTGTGGCCAACTGCTCGGCCCGCGCTGCTGCACCGCCGGGGGGCATATAGGTCTGCTGATCCCATGACAACACCGCAGCCGCGCGATGTAAATCGCGAATCTCGCCCAGACGACGCTTGAGCTCCTGGAGTTCCTGGGGCTCCGATTCCATAATTGATTAGCCTTGCTTCCGTAAAGCAGCGCTCTGGCCCGAGATGTTGCCTCACCTCTGACCAAGAGGGCTTTTCCCCTTAGAGCTTTAAAATTATACACCAATGGGATAAAAAAGAAAAGGTCGAAAGAATTCTTTCGACCTTTTCGCTTTCAAATTGGTCCAGAGATCGGGGGGAACAGACCGCTCTCTGGACGGGGAAGAAGGAGATGCGCGAGGTACTCGTTTTTTGTTTTCATTATAGAGCTTCCCGTGGCATAGCACATCGGCTATAAAGCCGATCATGCCATGCACGCTTATGCGCCAAGTGACGGATACCCGGCGCTATCATGTAAGCCAAATGGCGGATAGAGCGCGGAGCTTACCGCTTCAGACTAGCCCAAAATGCCTGCCAATCGGGTGGGATGCGCACTGGGCGTCCCGCTTTATCAATGCATATATGTGCCGTGCTGCCGGTTGCCAAGCACTCGCCCGTGATCGCATCGACCACGGCATACTCAAAGTCCACCCCCCGGCTGCGCACCTTGCTGACCCGCACCCGTATGGTCACCGCTTGATCGTAACGCGCCGGAGTGATGAAACGTAGATGCAACTCGGTGACAGCCAGACCATATCCCGCACGCTCAAAATCGGCATAGGGTCGTCCATATTGGCGTGACAGAGCACTGCGTGCTTCCTCCAGCCATGGCACATAGGCGCTGTGGTGCACAATCCCCATCTGGTCGGTCTCAGCATATCGTACGTGAAAGGTGACCTCGGCGGCCCAGCGACT
>JANXAX010000402.1 GCA_025062175.1 Anaerolineae bacterium
CCGTGACTTAATGGGAACTAAGATCGGAGAGTGACGGGTGGTAGATTGCTGGTGTGAGAGAGTCCCTCTCGGGGTTTTCGAAATGCTCGAACGGACCGATCGTCGTAGGCGAGCGTGTCAGGCAGCAGAGGCACTTAGGTCTCGACAAGGAGACCCACACAGCGATGGAGTGAACACGGCTTTGGCAGAGGTGTGAAGACCCCGCGAAGTCGCTTTTTGCTGAGTAGACGAGGATGCCTGTGAGCCGTGAAGAGAGAACGGTTTCAGGCAACGAACCGGATATTCTGGTGCTGAGCAAACCACTAGCGATGTTGACAGCACATCAGATCTAGCTGATCGACAAGGCATTGGCCAGTCTAGGGCTTTTTTTCGAGGTGCGATTGATCAAAGCGCGTGGCAAGCTTGTTTTATGGAAAAGCTGGAGAGTCGCCTTGGAGCCGGCGAGGAACAATCTGAAAGAGAGTGACGGTCAAGTTCCTAAGAAACGGGAAAGCAATGGGATCATCTTGCACCGGAACATAATGGACACAGAAACTTTCTGTCATGCACTGAGCTGGTATGTGTTGCATAGCAAGCCACATATGGAAGAGGCGCTGTGGCGTCAGGTTCAGGCGCGCGGTTTTGAGGCCTATTATCCTCACCTGCGTGTGCGCCCGGTCAATCCGCGCGCTCGCACAGTGCGTCCTTACTTCCCGCGTTATCTGTTTGTGCGGGCGAACCTGGAGGAGGTAGGGCTTTCCGTGTTTCAATGGATGCCGGGTGCCATCGGACTGGTCTGCTTCGGCGGTGTGCCTGCTCCGGTGCCATCCATTTTGATCGAAGCAATTCGTTTGAGGGTGGATGCCATCAATGCTACCGGTGGTGATCCCAGCCTCCACTTCAAACCAGGTGACCGTGTCCGGGTTGTCGAGGGGCCTTTTGCCGGCTATGAAGGCATCTTTGATGTGCGTCTGAGTGGAAGGGAACGCGCACGCATTCTGCTGCAATTGTTGAACGATCGTGTTTTACCCTTGGAAGTGCGTCTCTCGCAATTGAAGCGAGTGTGAGCGGCGGACTTCGGTTTGTCTTGATGCATCATCCCAGACGGCAGAGCTTAGATCTGGGATGGTGTTAATAAGCAGCTGGCTGTCGGACGCCCGGCAAGGCTTACGACAGCGGCGATCAGAGTGTGCAGCGGCCGTCATTCTGAGAGAATGTCGGAACGGCGGAGCCTGCCTTAAGAATAGCCGTGATCGATACCCACTGTCATATCCTGCCCGGCCTAGATGACGGTGCTGCTTCGCTGGACGAAGCATTGAGGATGGCGCGCATCGCGGTAGCAGAGGGCGTGCGGTGGATCGTGGCAACCCCACACCAAGAGGGCTGGAGTGCTACGGCGTGTCAGCGCATCCAGGCAGCGGTGCAAAATCTACAGCGCGAGCTAAATCTAAACGGCATTCCCCTGTCCCTGAGCAGCGGAGTGGAGTTGTTGGTAACGCATACCCTGCTGCAAACGAGTGGGGATGAGCGTGTCCACACGCTCAACGGATCACGTTACGTCTTGCTGGAGCTGCCAGCGTTTGACTATCCTCTCTACACCGCCGAGGTGATCTTCTCCTTGCAGCTGCGCGGGCTGGTGCCTATCCTGGCCCATCCGGAGCGCAACGTGATCATTCAGGACGACATCAGCCGCATCGTGCGCCTGGTACAACGGGGTGTCCTGGTCCAGCTCAGCGTCGACAGCTTGAGCCCATCCGCCGATCGGGATGTGCGACGCTGCGCGCAGGAGTTGTTGCGGCGTGGATTGGTACACCTGTTGGCCAGTGATGCGCACAATGCTGGCCGGCGTGCGCCACGTCTGGCCGCCGGCGTGCGAGCCGCCGCCCGCATTGTGGGGCTGGAACGTGCGCAGGCAATGGTCACCTCCGTTCCGGAAGCGATCTTGGGCGATCGGGAGCTTGACATCGAAATGATGACGCCTCCATCTCCGCGACGCTGGTGGCAGCGCTTGTTCGACACGCGCGACGACAGCGAGGCGTGATGTCTAGAGTGATGCGGTCATTTGAAGAGACAACGGCTGCGCCAATCTCCTGAAGCATCTCAACCGCCGGGGGCGATGCGTGCACCCGGCGGCACCTGGGCCAATCTGAAGCTATATATCCTGCGCCAGGCGACCAGCCCCGGCCGATATATTCTAGAACAGCTGCTGATCACGCTGCTGGGCTGGATCCCCACAGTGGTCGGGGTGGCGCTGCGTGCTCTGTGTTATCGGCTGATCCTGCATATGGACGGCATTGCCGCCATCGAGGACGGTGTGCGCATCCGATACGCCAGCCACATCCGACTGGGCCGAGGTGTGTACATTGACCACGGGGTCTATCTGCACGCTTGTCCGGGCGGGATCATCATCGGCGAGGGCAGCTTCGTGATGCATCACGCCGAGCTGCACGTATATAACTTTCGTGACCTGCCCCATGCTTTCATCCATATTGGGCGAGATAGCCTGATCGGGGAATTCAACGTGATTC
>JANXAX010000403.1 GCA_025062175.1 Anaerolineae bacterium
AGCGTGCAGTTCTCGCGCGGTTGTCCCTATAACTGCGATTTTTGCAACGTGACCGCGCTGCTTGGCCACAAAGTGCGCACCAAAACCGCTGCCCAGATCGTCGCCGAGCTGGACGCGCTTTATGCGCTGGGATGGCGCGATGGCATCTTTTTTGTGGATGATAATTTCATCGGGAACAAGCGCCAGTTGAAACGCGAAGTGCTGCCGGCGCTGATCGAGTGGCGCAAGGGTAAGGTGGGATTGCCTTTCACCACCGAGGTCTCCATCAATCTGGCAGATGACGAGGAGCTGATCGATTTGATGACGCAGGCGGGGTTTGAGACGGTCTTTGTAGGTATCGAGACGCCCAACGAGGCGAGCCTGAGTGAATGTGGCAAACATCAGAACCGTCGCCGCGACCTGCTCGCCGCGGTCAAGCGCTTACAGCGTGCCGGCCTGGCGGTGATGGGTGGCTTCATCGTCGGATTCGACAGCGATACACCCTCCGTCTTTCAGCAACAGATCGAGTTCATCCAGCAAAGCGGCATTGTGGCGGCGATGGTGGGCCTGTTGCAGGCGCCGGTGGGCACACGCCTGTACGAACGGTTAAAGCGCGAAGGGCGCCTGCTGACCAAGATGTCCGGCGATAACGTAGATGGCTCCATCAATTTCATCCCGCGCATGAGCCTGGAGACGCTGCGTGAGGGGTATCGCTCCATTTTGGCCCACATTTACGCGCCGGAGCATTACTATGCACGGGTGCGCACATTTCTGAGCGAATATCAACCGCGACGAGCCAAGAGTCGCATCGGGCTAGAGCACATTCTCGGCTTTTTGCGGACCATATACCATCTAGGCATTCGCGAGGCGGAACGGGTATATTACTGGCGCCTCTTTTTCTGGACGTTGTTCCACCGCCCTCACCTCTTCGCTACGGCCATCACGCTGGCAGTGTATGGTTATCATTTCCGGCGTATCTGCCAGAACGTCGTCGGAGCGGGCTGCCGATAAAGGCGGAAAGGTCAACCTGAGCCGTGTGTGTGAGCATCCAAGTCGCGCGCGTCAGCAAGCGGGGCGCAATAGTTGAAATTGCCGCTCGCAGACATGGGGCCGACCGTCTACCGGCGCGGACGGGGGGGATGTGTCCCTGCCGAGGATGCCCAGCAGCACGTCCGTCCGGCGCGACTCAGTGGTCAATAGTTCAAAGCGTCGCGCATAAGTAAGCAGCGGAGGTGCCACTCACGGACGATCGTAGCGCGGAGGTACGGCGTGCTCGCTTGGCGCAGCTTCCATTGCCCTGCGTAACACACGACCCGTTGTGGCGCGCTTTCGTATGCTAAGGCCTAGCTTGATGGATCCGCGTGCGTGCCAAGTCGAGGATAGCCTGAGTCAATCGCTCCACCGCGGCACTTTGGGGGACTGCATCCACATGCAGCCCCTGTCGACGGGCTGTTTCGGCGGTGATCCGATCCAGACAAACGATCTGAGCAGCAGACAGCACTTCGATCAAATAAGACTGTCCCAGATACGTAGCTAGGCCCTTGACGATGCGTGGAGTGGCCAGAACAGCGATGTCCACGCGTTGCGCGATAATCGATTGGGCCAAGCGTTCCAATTCGGCGGGCAGCATCTCATGAAGTTCCAGGTTCTCTACAATCACCCCGCGCGCTTGCAGAACTTCAGTTGCGTCCCACGGAGCAAGGTGATTGTCCAGCACCAGTGCACGTTGCTGGGGAGTGAGACATTCGGAAAAGAGACGGATCGGGTCAGCTGCCTGTCCCAGTGCGTAGTCGGCGGCCAACCCGTGGGTGGTCAGCGCTTCCGCCGTCAGCTGGTCCAGCGCCACGAGACGACAACCATTTAGCAGGCGGACATCATACCCCAGCGCGAAGAGGTGGGATAAGAGCCCATCGACGCTCTCTGAGCTGCCGAAGATCAACCAGTCCCAAGCCGAACGGGAATGTGCGGAGGATTTTAGGTCGGCGAGTATGGCGTCCAGCCGGCTCTGCTCGCCGGTCTGCACTGGGTGAAAGGGAGTCAGTTCGATGGGCTCGGCACCCAACGCCCACAGCGAGCGGCTGAGCTGAAATCCGCGTTGGGCGGACAATGTATGCAACACACGCAGCCCCAATAACGGGCGAAGTTCGAGCCTTTCGAACCAGCGCAAGGTCTCGCGCAACCGCACCACCTCACCCACCACAATAACCACCGGCGGGCGCAGTCCGACGGCGCGAGACACGATGGTTTCCAGCGTGCCCACTACAGTGCGTTGCTGGGGAAAAGTGGCACGCTGAATGATGGCTACCGGGGTGTCCGGCGCGCGTCCGTGGGCGATGAGACGCGCGACGATGTCGGGCAGGCGTTGCATGCCCATGAGAAAGACCACAGTGTCGGCGCGGGCAAGTTGTTCCCAGTCACATAGCTGCTCTTCGGGGGTGTCCTCAGCCCGGTGACCGGTGACGATCGCGAGATGGCATGCAAGGCCGCGGTGGGTGACAGGAATCCCTGCAAACGCCGGCGCG
>JANXAX010000404.1 GCA_025062175.1 Anaerolineae bacterium
GCAATATGCTGAAGATAATCCTTGGGGTGGTATTTGACAAACTCCCTCCCGTTCGGATCCACCACCCGCACCATGCCATCGTAGAAATTAACACGGTTGTTGGCGTCCACAGTGCCCATGTAGTAGGTGCGATGGGTATACGTGTCAGAGGTGATCAGATCCACGTACGCTGGGTTGCCGAGCACGAGGTCCTCGAAAACCTTCAGGCTGAACAGCGCGAACTCGACGTTCTGTCGGGCAATTTGCTCGAATTCCTCGCGCTCTTCCTTGGTGATCGCCTTGCTCCAGCCACCGGGCAAACCGGCCACCGGATGGACGCCGCGTCCTCCGACGGTGCGAATGACGTGATGGTTGCGCATCCGTGCGTCGATCACCTGTTTTCCGACCTCCAGGCCGACCTTGTGGATCACGCCCAGAATGTTGCGCTCGGCTGGCGGCGCATCCGGTCCCACGACGAAGTCAGGCCCGCCTAGGGCGTAGAAATGCGTCGTGTGGTCGGCGACATAGAATGCCGAATAGAACATCTCCCGGATCTTCTTGGCTGCTGGCGTTGGCTCGACGTGATAGAGCGCATCCAACGCTTTAGTGGCGGCCATGTGATGCGCTTCGGGACAGACACCACAGATGCGGTTGGTAATGCGGGGCATCTCCTCCGCCGGCCTGCCCACGCAGAAGCGTTCGAAACCCCGCAGCTCCGGGATGACAAAATAGGCATTGGCGACCTCACCCTGGTTGTTGAGAAAGATTTCGATCTTGCCATGACCTTCCAGCCGTGTGATCGGATCGATCGTGATCTGCTTCATCTAGGCTGCTCCTTTCCCCACACTATCCCCGACAAAGCGAGCGCGCATTAGCAATGAATGGGCCATGTTGAAGCGATAGAAGGTACCTGCGGGATCGACGAGGGTGTCCATGACTTCTCCGATGCGGCGTTGCAGTTCCGCCTCGTCGACGCCGGCTAGCGGTCCAGAACCTTCTTCGATCACCGAGGCGATTGCCGCGACCATGTTCGCACCTTGATCCTGGACGCCGTCCAACGGCCCGTAACATCCCTCACAACGCATGTTCACCCGCGGACACAGTGCTCCGCAGCCGGCGCGCGTGGCGATGCCCATGCACACGACCCCTTGCTCGAGCAAGCAGATTTCGGGATCCGGAGTGATCTCGTGTGGGCGATAGAAGCGTTTGATCCGCTTCACATTCTTCTGGCGCGGACATTCCTCGCAGACTGCCACGTTGCCCGCACCGATGACGCTCCCACCGGGCGGCGGCAGCGAGGCGCCCGCGATCACAGCATCCATCACCGCGGCGATCTGGTGCGCCTCAGGCGGACAACCTGGCATGATGTAGTCGACCGGCACGACCTGATCCAGCGACTTGACGCGTTCGTAGAAGACAGGAATTTGAATGGTGCCTTCGGGCACCTTGGTGAATGGCTGGGGCAGCACTTTCTTCGGGTTATCCGTCGAAGGGTTGTCGAGATACACTGCACGCATGGTCGCTTCGGCGGTGGTCAGGTTGGACAGCCCGGGAATGCACCCCTCGCTGGCACACGAGCCAAAAGCGACGAGGATCTTGGACTTTTTGCGCAGCAGATGGGCCATTTCCTCGTTTTCTGAATTGCGGATGGCGCCGTTGAAAAAACACAGGTCGATATACCCGTCGGGATACTGCTCCACGTCCTTCACTTTAAAATCGGCCACACATGGCCAGAAGGCGATGTCAAAAGCCTCGTCCACCGCCAAGATCTTGTCGCCAATATTGAGCGTGGAGATTTCACAACCACCGCAGGAAGCGGCCCAGTACATGGCAAATTTGGGCTTCTCCTTGGCCGCCATCTCCTTCACACCTCCTTCGCCACCTGTTCACGACCGCGTTCGACCATTTGACCATCGCCACCCAAAACTGTCTCGCGCCAGCGCAACGGGCCTAGGCGGCGCAGCTGCTCGGTCATACGATTGACTGCATCTGCCAGGACATTGCCTTCTGAAGCAGCCGCCCAGACGAGCTGCACCCGCTCCTCTTCGATGCCTAGCTGACGCAACATCCGCTTGAGCAACTCGTAGCGTCGCAATGCCTTGATGTTGCCGTCCACGTAATGACACTCGCCCGGGTGACAGCCCGCGATCAACACTCCGTCCGCTCCCTCGCGCAGTGCCTTTAAGACGAACTGGGGTTCCACCCGCGCACTGCACATCACGCGGATGGGGCGCATGTTGGGCGCGTAGTGCAATCGCGAGGTGCCGGCCAGATCAGCGGCGCGGTACGAACACCAGTTGCACAGAAAACCGATGATGACAGGCTCATATGCGTTATCCATCGTTTCACTCTGCTCCTGTCGCCGTCATAGCCATCTGGGGCTGCAGATCCCACAACATCCCCTCGATCTGTGCCATTAGTTGCTCGTCGGTGAAGTGGGCACCGGTGATCGCTGCGCTCGGACAAGCCGCCACACAAGCACCACATCCTTGACAGAGCGCCGTGATCACCTCGG
>JANXAX010000405.1 GCA_025062175.1 Anaerolineae bacterium
GCGTCTCCTCAAGCGCCGCTTGGAGCCGGGTGCGGAAATGGATGCTTTCGAGAGCCACGGCAATAAGACCCGCGGCGGCTTCCAAGATGAGGAGATCGAGCTCGGAGAATGCGTTGGGAGCGGTCGCGCGCACCTCGAGGACGCCCAGCAGACGTCCATTGGCCAACAGTGGCACGGCCATAGCGCTTCCGGCGATGACTGCACCCATCGCATCGCGGCAGCGCATGTCCTGGCGCCCGTCTGCCACCAGAACGGGGGCACGCTGCTGCGTCACCCATGCCACCAGGGCGCCTGCTTCAGCCGGCGGCCATGGGGATGACAGGGGGGAATCTGGCTCGTCCCGTAGGTAGAGTGCCATCTGTTCATAGCCCAGAGCATCGCGCAACACGGCAGCGATTTCCTCGGGGGTGATGGCGGCCTCTATTGCACCTAGCCGCCGCCCCAGCTCCACCAAGCAACGCAGGCGGACAGCGATGTGGGTAGAGGACGAAACGTCCCCCTTCGAATCGGTCATCGCTTCCATCGTGACCCTCTTCTTTCCAGCCTCTCGGGTAGTCCACAGTCTAGTCCAAAGTGCGCCGTGCCACAAATTCACTGCGAAATTGGTCCGAAACTCGTGACTTCGTAATGTGATTCGTAATGTTCGCATGATAGGATGAAGAATAGAAGGCTTAGTCTCTTCATGAGTGCCCGTCTGTCGAGACATCGTCTATTTTGCCTTGCCACTTGTTGGTGTAACTCTGACATCGGGTGAGGAACGTGTATGCACCGACGGCCGGAAATCGCTCAGTCAGAGGGAAACGGGGTTGAGGGGTGTTTTCATCTTAGATGATTTACGTTTTTATGAGGAGGAGACGGTGACATCCTTTTCTGGAGTTATTGCCATGATCACAAATATTCCAGTGCGACACATTGGGTCGCATCATCGTCCTGTGCGCTTGCTGCTGGCCGTTGTGCTGGGCATGCTGTTGACCGGGGTGGCACTGATGCTGCTTGCGCTGGGAGAGCCGGCGTATGCCCAGCCTGCTCCGCCGGTCCGGCAGCCGGTCGAGGCGGTCATGATGCCCAGCCTGCGGCCGGCGGTGTTGACCGGCACCGTGTGCGCGACCCATACATGGTGGCCGTCTTATCAATCAGTCGAAGTCACAAATGGGACGACCACGAGAACCATCGGAACGCCACCGTCCCGGTTGACATTTGATGACGGCACGGTTGCGTATGCTTTTTGCACCGATATCCACCACGGGTTGTCTTCTGGTGCGCGCATGTGCCTGGACAGTGGCTTCTTTTCGGATTGGCGTGTGGCGTGGTTGGTAACCAATTATCCACCTATCACAACAGATAACGTGCAGCAGGCGGCACGTCAGGCGGCGGTGTGGTACTTCACCGATGGGTATACGCTGACTGCGAACAATCCCTCTGGGGTCCGTAGCGCTTATTGGAGCATTCTGGCGAGCATTCCGCTGACTCCACCACCCGAGTACCAGCCCGGCAATGTAGATCTGGTGATCGAGCCGGCCAACGCTACCAACTTCTTACCCGGTCAGGAGATCCACCCCTTTGCCGCGCGTCTGACCAAAGGGGGGCAGCCACTGGTGGGCTACACCGTCCACGTCACCGCCAGCCGGGGGACATTGGACAAGCACAACGGGACGACCGATGTTACGGGCAGGGTGCCTTTCACTTTGACGAATGCGACGAGCTTTTCAGGCACTGCCCATATCACCGCCACCGCGCGTGTCACCCTGCCTGCTGGCTCGCGCTTCGTGCATGCCACCAACCCGCTTGGCAGCCAGCGCTTGGTTTTGGGGCAGAGCGTGCCGGTCACGGTGACAGCGACGGCGCGCAAAACGTGGATCAGTGCCACCAACGTGATCATCGCCCATAAGTTCGAGGACGTGAACTACAACACTGTCCAGGATGCGGGGGAGCCGGATCTGAGCGGCTGGGTGTTCACCCTGACAGTGCCGAGCGGGGCGACGTACACCAGCACCACAGGTGCAGATGGAAAGGCTTACTTCTACAATACGGTGGGAGATGATGGCACCTACATTCTGATGGAGACCCCCAAGCCTCCCACCTGGACCAACACCACGCCGCTCAGCCAGAATTGTGTGCGTGCTAACGGTCAAGGCTGCGCCAATTGGATCGCCCATTTCGGCAATGCCCGTTATTCGATCATCGAGATCATCAAGTTCCTCGATGTGGATGGCGACAAATCATGGGATACTGGCGAGCCACCGTTGCCTGGCTGGCAGTTTGAGCTGCGCAAGGGCGGCGCTGCCTATTCAGGCGGGACGACCGGCCCGGATGGACGGCTCGTCTTCACCCATCTTGACGGTGGAACTTATACCGTGATTGAACATCTGCAGCCTGGCTACACTAACACCACCGCTATCTCGCAAACGCTGAATCTGGGGTATCCGGAGAAGCGAACGCTTTACTTTGGCAATCGCGGTGCACTGAGCATTT
>JANXAX010000406.1 GCA_025062175.1 Anaerolineae bacterium
CCGCAATCGCGGCACCGTGGCCGGTAATCTGATCACCGCTAGCCCGGCTAACGACACCATCACGCCGCTTTGGGCAATGGACGGCCAGGTCACGCTGCGGAGTGTGCGCGGGACGCGCACACTCTCATTCCCCGAGTTCTTCCAGGGGGTGCGCCAGACCGCACTGCAAGCGGACGAGATGCTGGTGGACATCAGCCTCAAGGCAATGACCCCGCAACAACGTGGGACGTTCATGAAATTGGGCTTGCGCATGGCACAGGCGATCGCAGTGGTGAACGTCGCGGTGGTACTGACGTTTGCCTCGGAAGTGGCGGGTGACGGGCGCGAGGTGCTTGTCCACGACGCGCGCATCACTCTGGGCAGCGTTGGCCCGACGATCCTCCGTGCACACCAAGCCGAGGAAGCGCTCATCGGCCGTTCGCTGAGCGATGCGGTGATCGCACAGGCGGCGGAGTATGCCGCCAACGCGGCACAGCCCATCGACGACATCCGCGGCTCGGCAGCATATCGTCGGCGTATGGTGGCTGTATACACGCGCCGGGCGCTTGAGCAGCTGCGTGCCGGGCGCGAACGCGATTTGCTTCCCGACCACCCCGTCATGTTATGGGGCAAGACTGACGGCCGTTTTCCCACCTGGCCATCTCCAGCCGACGGCCCATGGGTGCACGAGGCCAACGGAGAACAGGTGATCGAAACCGAGGTCAACGGCACACGCTATCGGGTCAAAGGTGGCGCCGACAAGACGTTGCTACGCTTTCTCCGCGAAGAGCTTGGCTTGATCGGCACCAAAGAGGGCTGTGCCGAGGGCGAATGCGGTGCGTGCACCGTCCTCTTGGACGGCATCGCGGTGATGAGCTGTTTGGTGCCGGCGCCGCGCGCGCACGGCAGCCGCATCCTCACCGTGGAAGGTCTGGGTAGCCCGGAAGCCCTGCATCCCGTCCAACAAGCCTTCATCGAGACCGGCGCAGTGCAGTGTGGCTACTGCACGCCAGGGTTTCTTATGAGTGGCGCCGCGTTGCTGGCCGAGAAAGCGCGGCCGACACCGGAAGAGATCCGCCACGCCTTCACCGGCAACCTGTGCCGTTGCACCGGCTACTATTCCATCATCAAGGCGATCGAAAAGGCAGCGGAGCAGAGCAGATGAGCTATCGGTATGTAGGACAGTCAGTAGCACGTGTAGACGCCCTGGCCAAGGTCACCGGCACGGCGCTCTTCCCCGGTGATCGGACCTATCAGGATGCCCTCTGGATGAAGGTGCTCTTCGCCGGGCGTCCCCATGCACGTATCTTGAGCCTTGACACTCGCGCGGCCGAGGCGTTGCCGGGGGTCGTGGCCGTATTGACGGCGCGCGACGTCCCGGTGAATGAGTACGGCCTGCAGCTTCCCGACCAGCCGGTGCTCTGCGGCCCTGGCTCGGACAAACCCGGTGCGGATGTGGTGCGCTTCGTCGGTGACCAGGTAGCACTCGTCATCGCCGAGACGGAGTCGATCGCTGCTCGAGCGTGTGAACTTATACGCATCGAATGGCAAGACCTGCCCGTGTTGAGCGACCCCCTCGAAGCACGTCGGCCGGACGCGTTCCCGCTCCACCCGCATCAACCTCACAACATCGCCTGTGAGCTGCACATCACCAAGGGGGATGTGGACCGCGCGTGGGCGGAGTGTGATGTGATCATCGAGGAGACGTATCGCACCCCGCCCCAGGAACATGCCTATCTGCAACCGGAAGCGGGCTCTGCCTATGTGGATGACCAGGGACGCATCACCGTCCACGTCGCCGGCCAATGGGCTGCGGAGGATCAGCGTCAGATTGCCCACGCACTTAACCTGCCCCGCGAGCGCATCCGCGTGATCTACGACGCCATCGGCGGTGCGTTCGGCGGACGCGAAGATATGAGTGTGCAGATCATCTTGGCGCTGGCCGCCTGGCGGCTGGCTGAGCGCGGCATTCGCCGTCCCATCAAGATCATCTGGAACCGCACCGAGTCGATCCTGGGTCATTGCAAGCGCCATCCGATGATCATTCACGCGAAGTGGGGCGCCAAGCGCGACGGCACGTTGGTCGCCGCCGAGGTGGAGGTGGTGAGCGATGCCGGCGCCTATATGTACACCAGCAACAAGGTGCTGGGCAATGCTGTATTGACGTGCACCGGCCCGTATCGGATCCCCAACGTGCGTATTGCGGGCTATGCTGTTTATACTAACAATCTGCCCAGCGGCGCGTTCCGTGGTTTCGGCGCACCCCAGGGCCTCTTCGCCGCAGAAAGCCAGATGAACCGGCTGGCAGCGGTGCTGGGGGTGAACCCAGTGGAGCTTCGGATGAGGAACCTGTTGGACGAAGGCGACCCGGCAGCGTTTGGCACCCCCTTGCCGGGCGCGGCCGCACTCAAGCGCGTGACTGAAGCGGTCGCCCGCGCAGCTGGCTGGCTGGAGGGACGTGACCAAAAGGCGACCTCACCACTCCC
>JANXAX010000407.1 GCA_025062175.1 Anaerolineae bacterium
GTCACCAATGCCACCGAGCGCTCCAGTCCCATTCCAATGATGTTGCTGGTGGGGGCCAGCATCTCTTGCATCCCCGGGCCACCACGTGGGCCTTCGTTGCGGATGACCACCACTTCGCCCGGCTGTACCTCGCCGCTCAGGATGCCGGCGTTCGCTTCGTCGTGGCTTTCATACACCCGCGCCGGCCCGCGGTGGTGCAGCATCTCGGGCAGGACACCCGCCGTCTTGACCACCGCCCCCTCGGGGGCCAGGTTGCCGAACAGGATGGTCAGACCGCCAGTGGGACTATACGGGTCGTGCACCGTGCGGATGCACTCGCGGTCCTGGCTGTCACAACCCGCGATGTTTTCCCCCAAGGTCTTGCCAGTGACGGTCATCTGATCCAGATGCAAAATGCCCGGCTTCTTGCTGAGCTCCCAGAGAATAGCGCTGACACCGCCCGCGCGGTCGACGTCCTCCATGTGATATGCCGACGAGGGGCTGACCTTGCACAGCGTGGGCACCTGACGACTGATCTCATTGATGCGCTCCAAAGGATAAGCGATGCCGGCCTCCCAGGTCAGGGCGAGCGTGTGTAATACGGTGTTGGTGCTGCCGCCCATCGCCATGTCCAGGGCAAAGGCATTGTCGATTGCCTCGCGGGTGACGATGTCGCGCGGTTTCAGGTCCATCTCGATCAGACGCATAATTTGTCGTCCCGCCGCGCGTGCCAGCTCCTTGCGTCGCGGGTCGACCGCCAGGATGGTACCGTTGCCGGGCAAGGCCAGGCCCAGCGCCTCACACAGGCAGTTCATGCTGTTGGCAGTGAACAGGCCGGAGCACGAACCACACGTGGGACAGCCGTGATCTTCGATCTCTTTCAGCTGCGCATCGGAGATGAGCCCCTTCTTGTAGGCACCCACGGCCTGGAAGACGCTGATCAGGTCGACCACCCTGCCATCCGCAGTGCGACCCGCCGCCATCGGGCCGCCGCTGACAAAGATGGTAGGGATATTGCAGCGCAAGGCGGCCATCAGCATGCCAGGCACGATCTTATCGCAATTCGGGATGCAGATCATGCCGTCGAACCAGTGTGCTTTGATCATCGTCTCCACGCAGTCGGCGATCAGCTCCCGACTGGGCAGGCTGTATTTCATGCCGATGTGTCCCATCGCGATGCCGTCATCCACCCCGATGGTATTAAACATGAACGGCACCCCACCTGCTTCGCGCACCGCCTGGCGCACCACCTCACCGAATTCGTTCAGGTGCACGTGTCCCGGGATGATGTCCACGTAGCTGTTGACAATAGCGATAAACGGCTTGCCCATATCGGCATCAGTGACACCTACCGCTTTGAGCAGACTGCGATGCGGTGCGCGTTCGAATCCACGTTTGATGACATCACTGCGCATGGATGAACTCCTTCTCACAAGCTTCGACGACCAAGTCTCCCATCGCACATGTGCTTACGGTCGGCTCGCCCGGCGCGGCCAGGTCGGCGGTGCGGTAGCCCGCCAACAAGACCGTCTCAACAGCGCGTTCGACCACCTCCGCTTCGCGCGGCAATCCCAGCCCCAGGCGCAAAAGCATCGCCGCGCTGAGGATCGTGGCAAGCGGGTTGGCAATCCCTTTGCCAGCGATGTCGGGCGCCGAGCCGTGGACCGGTTCGAACAAGCCGGGACGGCCTTCGCCCAAAGAGGCTGAGGGCAGCATCCCCAACGAACCGGTCAACATCGAGGCTTCATCGGAGAGGATGTCGCCGAACATGTTTTCGGTGGCGATGACATCGAAGTCGGCGGGACGACGGATCAGATACATCGCACACGCGTCCACCAGCACATCCTCGTACATCACATCGGGGTAATCCTGCGCCACTTCATGGGCCACTTCGCGCCACAGGCGCGAGGTCGCTAGCACGTTGGCCTTGTCCACTGAGGTGAGTTTGCGGCGGCGCGCGCGGGCCAAGTTGAACGCGACACGCATCAAGCGTTCGATCTCTCGCTCGTTGTAGCGCAACGTGTCCACCGCGCCGCGTCCTTCGGGGGTCTGTTCACGCCCCTGCGGTTGCCCGAAATAAAGGCCACCGGTCAGCTCGCGCACGATGACCAGGTCGACCCCCGCGATCACCTCCGGTTTGAGTGGGCTGGCCGATGCCAGCGCAGGGATGACCTTGACCGGCCGCAGGTTGGCAAACAATCCCAGCTCCTTGCGGATCTTCAGCAGACCTTGTTCCGGACGTACCTCGGCACGCGGGTCGCTCCAGCGCGGGCCCCCTACGGCTGCCAGCAATACCGCGTCGCTGTGACGACACATTTCCAGCGTCGCATCGGGAAGCGGATTGCCGGTCTCGTCGATGGCAATCCCGCCGATCAATCCTTCCTGAAATGTGACCGTGTGACCGGCGCGCTGGAGAACGGTCTTAAGCACCTTGCGCGCCTCGGCGATGATTTCCGGCCCGATGCCATCGCCGGGA
>JANXAX010000408.1 GCA_025062175.1 Anaerolineae bacterium
ATAGGGCAAGGTCATTGCCCGTCTATGCTTCCTGCTGTCTGCGTGATCCCGCGTTCCGAAGAAGCCCTCAGCGTGCGCCGGTCTCGGGCAGGCGCAGGGGTATCAGAATGTCCGATTGGTTTGTTTCTGCGGTTGCTCCTGCAGTGTAAATCACGTCACCGGGGAAGCGCGGCAACAAGCGATAGCCATCGTTGCGCACCTGGACAGTGCGGCGATATTGACTCACCACCCCCACTACTTGAACCGTCTGCCCTATGATCAGCGGCGGCCGCTTGATCCCAGTGTCGGGATCTAGGTAGATCCGGGCAGCTCCCGTGCCATCGTCAATCCAGAAAGCGCCACTAGCTTCGATCTCGGTCACATACCCGGTCAGCTGCACCAGCATCCCTTCGTAAGGCTCGACCATCTGTCCGCTGGTGACCGGCAATGGGACGGGCAACGGCCCGGCGCGGATGCGGCGCACATCATTGCGTTCTCGTACGCGCACTTGCAATTCACCGTAGTAGCTGCTGGTGCGTCCGATCACTTCGACGCGGTCGCCAGGCGCGCACACCAGACGGTGGTCTTTCGGCAGGTAGAGACGGATGCCGCTGTGTGCGTCCTGCAAATAAGCGATGCGCGGTCCGAAGATGCCAGGAGGCACCGTGATGTGCCCACGCACTCTGACCCAGCTGCCGGTCGGCAGTTGGCGCGCCCCGCGGATATCGGTGTCCAGCGGCCTCTTTTCATCCTCAGGCAACTCACGATTGGCAGTGCCAGGCGTGGGCAAGCAACGTCGCTGCCAGCTACCGGTCCCATCTGGCAGTCGACATAGACTGAGGTCATAACCCGGCCCGCGTTCATAAGTGTAGCGCTCGGCATCACTGCCGTCGGCGCGCTGCAGGATGACCACATCGGCAGTGTTGTTGAGCGCCAGCCCCGTCTGCGAGCTATATAACACGGCATAGCCGCGTGCTGGAACGATGGTCATGAGTGGGATGACGTAACGTTTGCCCGAAGCGTCGCCCAGCTGCCAGCCGCCCAGTCCGATGGGGGTGTCGCCGGGATTGTACAGCTCAATCCACTCATCCCGCCGGTCAGTTGTGCCGTCGCCGTTCCAATCGATCCGCCGCGGTGCTGGCATGACTTCGTTGATGACAACCGTGTCCGCCGCCGTCCTGCCGGCGACCCAGATGGGGGCGCTACTGGCGACATCGCCGTCCGCCTGCACAGCGCGCACCCAATAGTAGTGGCCTGGCTGCGTCGCCACCGGCAATGACCAGGACGCATCGGACGACGGGAACGCACGCGTAGCTAGCGGTGTGCTCCGGTCGAAAAGCGTCAGAGTGATCGGCTGGGTGACACTGCCCCGGTCACTCGTCACCACTTCTAGAACCAACGCTTCTGGTGCGGTGAGGGTGCTGCCCATCCAGCGGTCGCCACTGCGTAAGGTGAGTGCAAGATGTTCATCCTGGGTGGCGAAGACACGCCGTGCGCGCAGGGCAGCCAACAAGTCATCGGGCGTGAGCCGCGGAGCGACAACTCCAATCCGTTGGGCACCGAGGGCAATAGTGTTGTCGGTGATCGGGGCGGGGTTAGGCAGCGGTGCCAGCAGCCAGCCTATGGCCAGCTGCTGCACCCAGGCAGTCTCGAGCGGGTCAACTCCGCCGGTCGACAAGGCGTCGTTATATACTTGCCACAGATGGAACCGGGATGGGGTGGCGGAAGGGTCGGGCAAGTCCAACCATGGCGTGTTCAAAGAGGCTCGGTGCAGACCGACCAGTGCTTGCGGCCGTGCCCGCAGCCAGGCATCGAGGGCGAGCGCGGCATCGCTCGGTGCCTCGGGTGGCAGGAGATAGTCTGGCGTGTTCCACACGCTGGCAAAGCCTTGTGGTAGGGCACGATATTCAAAACCGCACAGCGCAACGAACGGAGCCGCCACTTCAGTGAACGCGCTGCGTTGTCGGCAATCGGACCATAAGCGCGGGTTGAGCGCCGCGGCGTCGTCGGTGATCGCCAAGAAATGCAGACCAGCGGCGCGAGCGGCGGCGAATGCCAGCGCAGGAGGAGCGCTTCCACCGGAATAGCTGGAATGATAGTTGAGGATACCCCAGTAGACGTGCATACCGCCGGGCAGCTCCACGATCGGCGGCGGTATCGCAGGAGGCTCGGGCAACGAAGTGACTCGGCCGGGAGAGGGGGATGCCCGAATGAAATCAGCCGGCATGAGATCGCTGTCGAGTGGCCACAAGCGTTGCAGGCTGTAGGGCGCGGGAGCGCGCACCGAGTCGGGCGCTAAGCCCACAGTGGCGTAATCGCCCCTTAGATAGGCGACGCTGTCCACGAGCTGGTCATCCGGCCCTAGCAACACGATCTCATCGCCCGAATCCTCGAGTGCCCAGCCACGCCCTGCCCAGACGGCGTAGGGAGTTAGGTCAG
>JANXAX010000409.1 GCA_025062175.1 Anaerolineae bacterium
GCGTGACCGGTCTGGCGCTGAGCGGCCTGCGCAGCATCGCGCTCACTCTCATCCGGCATTGGAGCTTTCGCTTTATTCCAGATGGCTGGCGGGTGCTGGCGGCGCGTCCGGGTCGGGGGTTAAGCCTGTTGCTCCAGCCGCTGGCAGAACTGCCCTGAAAACTGAAAATCCCTGCCCTAGGGGTTGACATAGAAGCTTTTCTGTGTTATAATAATAGAGTATTCATGCGTTTCCAGAAGTATAAGACAGGTATTTGCCAACCATCAGAAGCCAGGCAATGGTGCGTGTAACCCTGCCTGGCTCTGTTTACCATAAACCAGGAGTGTCAGGGTGTGTTAAGAATATGGCGGAAGAGACAACAAGAACCGATTTAGATCAACAAATCGAAGCGTTGATTCGCAAGGGGATGAGGCAAGAATACCTCACCACCGATGATTTGCTCAGTGTGTTTCCCGAGGCCGAGGAGAATCTCGACCAATTAGAGGAGCTTTTCATCAAATTGCACGAGATGGGCATTGAGGTCTACGACGACGCGGAAGAGGCTGAAGAAGAACGAGAGCTGCGCCAGATGAGCAGCTTGTCCGATGAACCTGTAGAAGTCGCGATGGAGATGGAACCTTTTGACCTGGACGGCATCGCGGCGGATGACACAATCAGCCTCTATCTCAAGGAAATGGCACGGGTGCCCCTCTTAACCCCGGAAGAGGAGACGGCACTAGCCAAGCGCCTCGAACGGGGCCGCCGCGCAGAGCGCCTCCTAGCGAAAGGAGGGTACACCGAGGAAGAAGCAGCACGTCTACGTCGCGAAGTTGCGCAAGGCCAGCAGGCGCGCGATCACCTCATTCGCGCAAACACGCGCTTGGTGGTGAGCATCGCCAAGAAATATATGGGCCAGGGAGTCCCCTTCTCAGATTTGATCCAGGAGGGCAATCTCGGTCTGATGAAAGCGGTGGAGAAGTTCGATTACCGCCGAGGCTATAAGTTCAGCACCTATGCGACCTGGTGGATCCGCCAGGCCATCACGCGCGCACTGGCCGATCAGGGACGCACAATTCGCGTCCCGGTGCATATGAGTGATCGACTGCGCAAACTGCACCAAGTGTCACGTCAGCTTGAGCAAGTATGGGGGCGCAAACCGACCCCGGAGGAGCTGGCTGCCGAGCTGGAGCTCGAACCTGCTAAGGTGCGCTGGATGCTGCGCGTGAGCCGCCATCCCGTTAGCCTTGAACGGCCCGTGGGCGAAGAGGAGGATAGCGAGCTCGGTAACTTCATCGAGGACGTCGACGCTCCTACACCCCCTGAGGTGGCGTATCATCACATGCTTCAAGAGAAGCTCGAAGAAGTGCTGGCTACACTGACACCACGCGAGGCACGCATTCTGCGTTTGCGCTTCGGGCTGCAGAACGGCCGTAGCTATACACTGGAGGAAGTGGGTAAGAAATTCGGCCTCACGCGTGAGCGCATCCGCCAGATCGAGGGACAGGCACTGCGCAAATTACGCCACCCACGCCGCAGTCGCCAACTGCGCGATTATCTGAGCTGAGCGACACCACCTCTTTTAAACTCTCGCACCCGCGTTTTTCACGACACGCGGGTGCTTTTGTTTAGATTGCTCGCCTACAAGGAAAAAGAGCCTCCGGCAAGCAAAGTTGTCAGTCCGATCCATAATCGTATCTTCCCTTAAGAAAGAGGGTGTCGAAAAACATCAGAACTATCCGTATTAACACGGAGGGAGTATCAGGGTTTTTGCGGAGGATATGAGTGCGGTTATCTATTGAAGAAAACGGAAGGCAGCGTTATACTGGATAAAAGGGGCAACTTGTAGGCCTATGTGTATGAGGGTGGGTCGTTTAAACAGGGGAGATGGCCGTTTCCCGGTTCGTGATTCAACGTGCAGGTGCAAGGTCGTTCGAGTCATCTCCTCTGATGACATCGCTATCTGATATCGTGATGGAACGGATCCAAGTGTGGAAAGGAGGTGAGATCGTTACATCACCGGTGTTCCCGCGGCATGGCTAACACAAGAACACAAGACTGAAGATAAGACCAAGTCGCCGTCACACGCGGTGTCCGAATGAGCTCGGTTGATTTGTGCGTGATGGATGTTGTGCTGAGAGCCAGAACGGCTCTTTGGGCTGGCACATTGTAATTGTAATGGTGGACCAGGTTCCCCACAGTCGAGTGGGCCAAGGAGGTCATAATGAAAAGGATCGGTCTCGGCTTAGCGTTAGCAATGGTGGCTTCGCTGCTGCTAGTAGGAGTGGCAGCTGCCCAGTACCCCTACTATCCCTATTACTATCCCCCTTACTATTATCCGTACCCCAGCTACTACTCAGGAAGCGGATACTATGCGGGCTACGTAGCTGGCTATTATGCCGGATACTATATTGGCTATAGT
>JANXAX010000040.1 GCA_025062175.1 Anaerolineae bacterium
CCAGCTGCCGGCCGATACCCCTGCCCTGCAGCTCCGGCAACACAACGAGTGAGCGAATCTCGGCTATGTCGGCCCATAGGATGACCAGCGAGGCGCAACCCACCACTTCTCCGTGCCGCTTCGCCACCACCCACTCACGCAATGACTGATAGATATCTTCCAGCGGGCGTGGTAGCACCTCGCCGCGACGCACATAACGTTCCACCAACCCAGCGATGGCCGGCACGTCTCGCACACTTGCCCGCACAATTCTGATCTCATCTCCGTTCATGCCACCATCTCCTGTGCCACGTCTTCAAGTGTCGCGACCAGCTTGTCCACCATCTCGTCGATCTCAGCGCGTGTGATGATCAAAGGTGGCAGCAGGCGCACCACGTGCGTCCCCGCGGCACATACGAGCAGACCGTGACGGTAGGCAGCATTGACCACTGTGAGCGCTTCCGTATTGCATTCAATGCCCCATATCAGTCCGCGGCCGCGCACATCCCGTACCAGGCGATGAGGACGCACGTGCTGGTTCAAGTGTGTACCCAGGTATTCGCCCTTGGCCTGTACCTCGGCGAGGAATGGCCGGGAGTTGATGCGTCGCAATACCACCTGTGCGACTTGACAAATCAGTGGCCCGGCGGCAAACGTGCTGCCGTGGTCGCCCGGTGCTATCACATCGGCGACCGCTTGGGTCATCAATACCGCACCCATGGGCAACCCACCGGCCAACGGCTTAGCCAACGTCATAAGATCGGGTGTCACACCCGAGGATTCATGCGCCCAGAGCGTACCGCTGCGCCCCAAGCCACACTGGATCTCATCGAAGATCAGCAGTGCCCCACGCTCATTACACAGAGCACGCAGGCCCTGCAAAAATTCTGCGGTGGCCAAGTGGACACCTCCTTCCCCCTGGATCGGCTCGACCAGCACGGCACACACGTGATCAGTAATGGCTTCCTCAGTCGCGCGCAGATTATTGAACGGAACGAAGTGAACTCCAGGCACCAACGGCTCAAAGGGTATGCGGTACTTTTCCGTCGCTGTGGTAGATAGTGCTCCCATCGTACGTCCATGAAAGGAGTTGGTAAATGCGACAAACTGTGTCTTGTGTGCGCCGTAACGTTCCCGGGCGTATTTGCGCGCAAATTTGAGCGCCGCTTCGACCGCCTCGGTTCCGGAGTTGCAGAAGAACACACGGTCGGCGAAGGAACATTCCACCAGTGCCTGCGCCAGGCGTGCCTGTGGCTCGGTATGATATAGGTTCGAGACATGGATCAACCCTTCTGCTGCCGTACGCAAGGTGGCCACGATCTCCGGGTCTCCGTAACCTAGCGCATTAACGGCGATGCCTGCTACTGCATCCAGATAGGCCCGCCCTTTCTCGTCGAACAGGCGCACGCCCTCACCACGCACCAGCACAAAATCGGGCCGACGATAGGTTTGCAGCACATAACGCCGTTCTAAAGCGATTGCCTCGGGTACGGATGTGTGGATGGTCTCTCTCATAGTGAATCCACCTCGCTGCCTTTCATAACCAGAGTGCCACCTTGATGCTTGAGGCCTTCTAAGTTGGTGATGCGCACCGCTTTCACCCCGTGTGCCACCGCCTCTAATGCCGCCCGCACCTTGGGGATCATCCCACCTGAGATGGTGCCATCCGCGATCCACACTTGTGCCTGAGCAGGCTCCAGGCGTTCGACCAGTTTCCCCTCCACCAATACGCCGGGCACGTTGGAGACGAACACCAGCGCGTCCGCTTGGAGTGCCAGTGCAACCGCTTCGGCGACGTGGTCGGCGTTCACGTTGAAAATGCTGCCATCAGGTCCATAACAGACGGGCGAGAGCACCGGGGTGATGCCACTCTCCAGCAGATTCAGGAACACCTCGCTACGCACAGCAACCACCCCGCCCACCCAGCCCAGGTCACCAGCGGGATGGTGTAGCGTTTCCGCCGTCACCGCGTTACGATCGATCCCCGACATACCAAAAGCATCGATGCCAGCCGCACCTAGCGCAGCCACCAGACGCTTGTTGATACGCCCCGAGAGCACCATCTGGACCACTTCCAACGAGGCATCGTCGGTGACGCGCAACCCTTCGATGTAGCGCGCCTCCATGCCGAGCTTTTCCTGAAACTCGCGGATTTCCTTGCCACCTCCATGGACGATCACCGGTGGAGACGGTAACCCTTTTACAGCCTCTACCAGCTGATCGATGAAGGTGGGGTCGTCCAGCTCGTTGCCACCGATCTTGAGTACTTGGATCATCATACCGCCAGCCCGGTTGTTTCATCCAAACCGAACATTAAGTTGAAGTTCTGCACTGCCTGTCCAGCTGCCCCCTTGATAAGATTGTCGATGGCCGAACAGATGATCAGCTGCCCAGGCATCGGCTGGGCGAGCGCCAGAACGCAACGATTGGTGTGCACGGCATGTGCCAGGGTAGCTAGCTGGCCCGATGGGAGCACCCAGATAAACGGCTCTCCAGCATATGCCTGGCAGAAAAGGGCGTGCAGTGCCTCGATAGAAGTTGTCTTGGGTACGCTCACATAGATAGAGGAGAGGATGCCCCGATTGACCGGCAGCAGATGAGGAGTGAAGATGAGCTGGCCAGATGGGCCGCCCAGTCGCACGATCTCCTGCTCCATTTCGGGAAGGTGACGGTGTGTGCGCCCGATATTATAGGGGGACAGATTTTCATTCGCCTCGACGAAGTGCGTGCGGAGCGTCGGACTGCGCCCGGCGCCGCTCACCCCCGATTTGCTATCTACAATGATCGGGCGGTCCAGCGGGAGCAGCTGCTCCTTGAGCAGGGGATAAAGTGCCAGCAACACGCTGGTGGGATAACAGCCCGGGTTGGCGATAAGAGACGCGTGCTTAATCTGCTCACGATACAGTTCGGGCAAGCCATAGACCGCCAAGGGCAATAGTTCGGGCGCGCTGTGGGGGATGCCGTACCATTGGGTGTATACCTGCGCATCGGCAAGGCGGAAATCGGCAGACAGATCGATCACGCGCACGCGGTGACGGTGCGCCAGGGCAACCGTTTCCATCGCCTTGCCCGCAGGCAGGCAACAGAATACGACATCGACTGTGCTGCAATCGGCCTCCGCCTCGGCGATCAGCGGGATGTCCCAGGGCACGGGGAAGACATCGCGCAGCGCGCTGCCGGCATGACTCTGCGCTGTAGCAAACACCAGCTGTACATGAGGATGTCGATGCAAGATGCGCAGCAATTCCAGACCGGTGTAGCCGCTCGCGCCGTAGACTCCCACCCGGATCATGTCTTGCCTCCGCTGTTCAGTCTGTTTCAACCTGGATAAAACAACCAGCCTTCCCATCTGGAAGGCTGGTTGTATGCATCGCTACTTGTGGCATTCGTTGCCCGTGCGGGCCCGGCCTGTCCAGACTCATTAGTCCGGTTGGCTCTTGATCGCCCTAGGCAAACGCACGCGCACTTCACTCATCGGAAAACCTGTTACTCCGTTCAGATACACCGCAATATTAACATATTGCCGGATGTTTGTCAAGCGCTTACGCGGTACGTGCACCAAGAGTCGTCACCAGCGGATAACACGAATCTTGACCGAAGGTGATCGCTTTCCCGACGATGGGTTAGCGAACTCTACACTAGAGTCCTAGCGCATTTACAGGACAATGTTTACCAGCCGCCCGGGCACGTAGATCACTTTGCTCGGTGTGCGACCAGCCAAGTACTTGCGGGCGCCATCGGTCTCTAGGGCGCGCGCCTGTGCTTCCTCCGCGCTGACATCCGCCGGGGCCGTAAAGCGGTCGCGCACTTTGCCGTTGACCTGCACAACGATCGTGATCATCTCTTCGGCAGCCAAGGCTTCATCCCACGTTGGCCACGCCTGTTGGTGGATGCTATATGGTCGGCCACGTCGCATCCACAGCTCCTCGCTGATGTGCGGGAAGGCAGGCGCCATCAGCAACAGCAACGTATCGATTGCTTCCTCCCACGCCGGCGTGTGCACTACGGGAGTCTCTTTCGCTTTGACGAGATAATTGGAATATTCCATCAACGCTGCGACCATGGTGTTGAAGGAGAAGCGTTCCATATCCTGCGTGGTCCGGCGTATGGTCTGGTGTTGTTTGCGACGCAAGTCTCGGATGGCGGCTTCATCGGCTGTCTCCTGTCGCGTGGATGTCGCCGGCGGTTCCAAAACCAGGTTCCACACGCGTTCGAGGAAACGCTGCACACCCAACACACCGGTGCTGCTCCACGGACCGCCCTGATCCCAGCGAAAGCCGAACATCAGGTAACCACGTACCACGTCGGCACCATATCGTTGCACCAGGTCATCTGGCGCGATGACGTTGCCGCGACTCTTGCTCATCTTCTCACCGTCCTCGCCCAGGATGATCCCCTGATTAAACAGGCGCAACATCGGTTCGTCGAAGGGCACCAAGCCCATATCGCGCATCGCCTTGGTGAAGAAGCGCGTATAGAGCAAATGCATGGTAGCATGCTCGACGCCGCCAGTGTACTGATCCACCGGCAACCAATAGGCGCCCTCTGCTGGGTTGAACGGAATATCGTTGGCGCTCAGTGGCTGCCCTGCCTTCCAGTGACGCTCCATATAAGCGTACTGGTACCATGAGGAACACATAAAGGTATCCATCGTATCTGTCTCGCGCTCGGCGGGGCCGCCACAACGCGGGCAAGTAGTATAACGGAAGCCCTCATGGAATTTGAGCGGCGACTCGCCTGTCGGCATAAATTCGACATCATCAGGCAAGAGCACTGGCAGCTCCTCATAAGGCACCGGCACGATGCCACACGCCGGACATTCGATCATCGGGATGGGCGCGCCCCAATAGCGCTGCCGGCTGATCAACCAGTCGTGCAGGCGGTAGGCGACGGCAAATTTGCCGATACCTTGCTGCTCTAACCAGCGTGTCACAGCGTGGCGTCCTTCGTTCAGCTCGTTGAGCTCAGCCGGCAAGCCGTAACGCGCGGCCAGCTCCGGTGTCCATTCCGCCAGGCTGTACTTGGCGATCGTGGGATAACCGCTGAACGGTCCGCTATTGACCATCACCCCTGGTTCGGTGTACGCTTGCTCGAACGGCCGGCCATCCCAGTCGACTGGAGCAACAACCACCGGGATGGGCAAGTCGTACTTGCGCGCAAACTCAAAGTCACGCTGGTCACCGCATGGCACCGCCATAATGGCGCCAGTGCCGTAGGTCATCAGCACGTAGTCCGCCACCCAGATGGGGATGCGCTCGTTGTTGACCGGGTTGATGGCGTAGGCGCCAGTGAAGACACCCGTCTTTTCGCGGTCGACCGCCTCGCGCTCGATATCGGCCATGCGGCGTGCTTGCTCGACGTATGCCTCCACAGCGGCGCGCTGTTCATCTGTTGTGAGCTCCATCACCAGAGGATGTTCGGGTGCCAGCACCATGAAAGTGGCACCCCATAGTGTATCTGGACGCGTGGTGAAGACGGGCAAGGCATGCCCCCCCTTCTCGGTGCGGAAGATGACCTCGGCACCCTCGCTGCGCCCGATCCAGTTGCGCTGCATCGTGATGACCCTCTCGGGCCATTCCAAACCGGAAAAGTCAAGCAGCTCCTCAGCATAGGCGGTGATGCGCAAGAACCACTGGGCGAGGTCTTTCTTGATCACCGGGGTGCCGCAACGCTCGCAGTGACGATCCTCGCCCCATACCTGTTCGCGCGCCAGAGTGGTGTTACAGGTGGGGCAAAAGTCAACCGGCGCCATCTTCTTATAGGCCAGTCCGGCATCGTACATCTTTAAGAAAAACCATTGCGTCCAGCGGTAATATTCCGGCTCACAAGTGACGCATTCGCGTCGCCAGTCGAACATAGCGCCCATCGACCGCAGCTGCTTGCGCATGCGTTCGATGTTGGCATACGTCCATTCTTTGGGGTGAATCTTGTGTTTGATGGCCGCATTTTCCGCGGGCAGGCCAAAGGCGTCAAAGCCCATTGGAAAGAGCACGTTGTATCCGCGCATGCGCATCCAGCGTGCCCGCGCATCGGAGGGCACCATGGCGTACCAGTGGCCGATGTGCAGGTCGCCGGAGGGGTAGGGATACATGGTCAGCGCATAATGCTTAGGACGAGAAGGGTCGACATGGGCATGGTAAAGGCCATCAGCTTCCCATTTTTTCTGCCACTTGGGCTCGATTTCTTGTGGGATCCACTTGTCGGGCATCATTTGTCCTTTTGGTTTACTATGCTGCTCTACATCACTTCCTCGGTACATGTTTGAGCACGATTGCCTCGAGCATGTCAAGATGGGCTAGATTCAAGAAATAATGGCAGGATTCGACCAAGCGTTCAAAATCCTGCTTGCGGGCCAGCCAGCCACCTCCGTCCACGAAGTTCACAAAGACCCTGTTCTCTCGATAGCGGCTGTTATGGCGATTGACCCGTTCATAGGCAGTCAACATATCCCTTGCTTTGGTCGACTGACCACTGCTGGCGGTTTCCTGAAAGGAGCTCATAATAATGACCCACGGGTCATGTACACTGGGAATGGCGAAGTCTATGTCGGTCTCAATCAGCGGAGAACGACCACTCGCATAGCCGATGCTATGTGTGGCTTGAATGTGCTCCAACTGTTGCCTGATCCGATTCGCCACAATATAACCCTTACGTGCTCCGTAGGTCCCGATAAGCTGGTTCTTATGAATGAATGCGTCGTACTGCTTGAAGCTTGCTTTGGAGCTCCTGGTTAATTCAACCTTTCGAGATAGTAGTGCGGCACGTATTGTTGGAGTTCTCGGTCATCCTTACCATTCAACAGCAGTTGGGCCACCAAGTGCGCGAAGGCAGGTTTCTCTGCTATCTCGCGCTTTATTCTGCTCATCGACCATTCTATTATATCAAAGGGTTCATCAATGCGGCCTAACTTGCGTAATAAGGAGATGATCCGCTTAAACTTTTCCTCGGAGAGCTGGATATCCTTGAGGATCACATCCAGACCGTCCCGTCTTCGGACAATAAACTCAGCGATATTCTCAGCAGTGACATAGGTGGCTTCTGAGACAGATGGATCGTCCGTAAGTAGAGCAGCGACCTTTTCATCGATCTCCTGCTCGAGCGCTTCATCCACAAGAAAAATTGTGGCGCTTTCCCAGGCTTCTTGAAAGGTGAGCTTACGTGCTATGCTCATGAACGGATGTCTATCTTGGCTGCCTTGAGTGCCTTACCCCACGTGGGGAACATTTCGTAGAACACTTCGAGTTTATAGCGACTCATTCGTTCAACGTCCTCCAGTGTGGGCAAGCGTCCCAATTTTTGGGCGAGAGCGCGTAATTCGAGCTGCAGCTCCTTCTTAGTGTATGGCCGTGGTTGCTTGCGTGTCCGGGTGAGGCGCACATATGCACCGTGACCAACTGTGGCGAGCTTCTGGCGTGTCAGCTCCACGTATGCCTCATCAATGTCAATCGCCACGTAATGGCGTCCCAGGCGCGCAGCGGTTACTGCAGTAGTGCCGGTGCCCACCATCGCATCGAGCACGATATCACCGGGGTTGCTCGATAGGCGGATAATGCGCTCCATCAGCGCCTCCGGCAGCTGGCACGGATGATAGTCTCGGTCACGTTTGTGCTTAATGCGATAGATATCCCACCAAATGTCCGTGAGGAGCTCCTTGGCATCATGCCTGGCAGCTTTGCGTTGCCGGATGCATGTGGCACGCCGACAGTAGCAGCGTGCGTCAATCTCGCGCATTTCTGCATAGTTGAAAGTGAACGTGTAAGGATGCTTCGTGTAGAAAAGCAGCGCGTAATGGGCTGGCATCAGCTTGCCACGCGACTCCGACACGGCGTCCCAGACAATCCAATTCTGGAAGTGCAACCGCTGATTGAGAAATGCGGCGTGATACATCCCCCAGCGGGGCAGGTTCAGCACATATAGAGACCCGGTCGGTTTCAGGATGCGCACATACTCTTCCAGCCAGGCGTTACACCAGGCAAGATAGTTGGCATCTTCCTGCTCGTCTTCGTAGACGTTATAACGCTTATCGAGATTGTATGGTGGGTCGGCAAAGACGAGATCGATCGAGTTATCGGGATACTGCTTCAGGATCTCCAGCGCGTCCCCGCAAAGCACGACATCAACCAGGCGAGGGTCGATCTCACACATTTGATCACCCGGCGGTGGATTCCCCTGTAGGCCAGGGAGTACATACTGGATCGCCACCTCACGTGTTCCAATAACCTCTTCTCCGATACCCTCCCGTGGGCCTACAATACCGCGCACCCCGTGTGAGGCGCCAAAATCCACCATACGTAGGATAGTGTCCAAAGCCGGCTGAGAAAGCTGCGAGTAATTATCCGCTGCAGGTAGGTCCTTCCAGACGTCTGAGATGACATATCCCTGGGGATGCATCAGGTGCGATTTGCCGCCCCAATCGCGCAACGATTTGCCACAGAAGGCACAATAGCGGTGGGGGAAGCGCACCCGGCGTACATTGAAGCGTTGGCCACCTTTGGTGAATAGCAAGACAGCTGCATGCACGGTGGGTAATCCACTTATCCTGGTCTGCAATTGCGACTCGATCGCAATCCAATATTTAAACGTCAGGCGCTGATCCAAATAGACCCCTACTTCAGGCAGGTAATCCGGTCGTCCTTGCACGAAGAGCAGACCCCCTTCCCGCAGCGCCCGTATGCTGGCATCTAAGTAGCCCTGCAATGTTTCGAGCGAGAGACGGGGCAGGTCGAGCGCCCCCGTAATAAGCACGATCACGTCCTGCGATTCAGCAGGTAGCTCGTGCAGCCACTGGCTCAGTATCGCTCGTTCGGGATAGGCGATCTGCTGGGACATAGCAATGTTCACTCGTACACTGGTGTCAACCAGCCATGGCGGTCAGGTTTCCGTCCCTCGATGATGGCAAAGAACTCGTCTTGCAGCTGCTTGGTGATGGGACCGCGCCCACCGGCACCCACTGGCAGTCCGTCAATCGTGCGAATCGGTGTGATCTCAGCAGCGGTACCGGTGAAGAACACTTCATCAGCAGCGTAGAGCATCTCACGCGGGATGTTCTGCTCGCGCACGGGATAGCCCAGATCCTCTGCTAGCTGCAACACGATACGCCGTGTAATGCCTCCCAAAATAGACGCAGACAACGGTGGTGTGTAAATCACCCCATCATAGACCACGAAAATATTTTCCCCACTTCCCTCGCTAACATAACCGTAGATGTCCAAGACAATCCCCTCTGCCAGACCGCGCGCCCGCGCTTCCATCACTACCAGCTGCGAATTGACGTATTGCCCACCGATCTTGGCCATGGCCATCGAGGTGTCCGGTGCCATGCGGCGCCAGCTGCTCACCCCTACGTCCACTCCTTGCTCCAGCGCGCCGGCACCCAGATAGGCGCCCCACTCCCATGTGGCGATGACCGTCTCCACCGGACAATTTAAGGGGAAAACCCCCAGCGAGTCATAGCCACGGAACACCAATGGACGGATATAGCATGCCTCATGGCGATTGCGTCGGATGGTCGCCTTGATCGCCTCAGCGATCTCCTGTTTCGAATAAGGGATTTCCATGCGGATCACCTTGGCGGAGAAGAAGAGGCGCTCGATATGGGGCATCAAGCCAAGCACTGCCGGCCCGCGCTCCGTCTTATAAGCCCGAATGCCCTCGAAGACGCTCGAACCATAGTGCAGGACATGGGAGAGCACGTGCACTTTCGCTTCATCCCAGGGGACAAACTCGCCGTTGAACCAAATCACTTCAGCCTTGGAGATCGGCATTGCGTTCAACCCTCCTGGTATGCGTGGTCAACCCGGGGAGGAAAAATAAACACAACATTCAAGTGGCAAAAACCCTTCGTCCTAAGACGAAGGGTCTCGCCACATTCTATGCGAGCACCACTTAATAAGCCAGTGGAGCTGAGGGGATTCGAACCCCTGGCCTCATCAGTGCGATTGATGCGCTCTCCCAGCTGAGCTACAGCCCCACATCATTTCACTATATAAGTATATCCGCACACGTGTATGTTGTCAAATTGTGGGGTACGTGTGCTAGGAGACCATCACCAGGGGGTGCCGAGAGTCTCGGGGACACGAAACGTAATGAAGACTTGAGAGGCGCGAAATTGTTTCGCGCCTCTCATCCTTTCTCCACTATGGGTGAGATTACCAGTCCCCATCCTTGACGTACGGTGCACTCCACAGCGCTACTTGCAGCACCACTGACTTGAACCAAGCCTGGTGCATCTTTTCTACCTCCTCGGCACTGTGTCCTTTCTTTGCCAGGAAGGGCTTAATAGTTGCCGTGATAGGGTAGATGAAAGCCACCATATAACGGTGGTGGACAATCGGGACAGAGGCCACATTGTCCGTCTGGTTCTTTTTGGCACGGTGATGACGCAGTCCAATCTCTTGCTGATAGTTCAACCAATCTTGGTCATAGGGGCGTTGGCAGGTGTCCAGGATCCATTGCCCAAAACGCTTGCGCACGGCGGCGAGATACTCGCTATTAGGGTTGCCTCTCCCATCGGTAAAGTAATAGAGCAAATGGGGGTGGGAACCCACGAACCCATACCAAACATCCAGAATTTCCTCGACTTGGTCTGCCAGCACCTCCCCGGCCAAGCGCAGATACTTTTCATCTTCCGGGCCGAAAAGCACCGCCTGCTTGAGCTGCTCGAATTCCTCCAACGTTACAGGTGACTTTGCTACCTGTTCAGTACCATATGTATAGCCCACAATCGTTGTCATCTTGTCATACCTCCCCACTTGTTACCAAACTAGACACGGTTCTCCAAACCCACTTCAAATTCCACACTGGCGCTTGTCAAGCTACACGCGATACCCATCACCTCCCCTCCAAATCATGCCCCCTCAGACTCGACGGGTGTGAAGTCAGGGCATTCGAGATAGGTGTTTTGTTCCGGGAGCGGAGCATCGATATACGCGCAGTGGTGCGGACCACGCGGATCATCTGGGTGCGCGTTGCGGCGGAAAAATTGACATCCCCAGCACATCTCGTAGACCTTCACATATCCACGTGCCTGCAAATGGCGAATAATAGACTGGGTAGCACGCACCAACGCCTCCTGATCGGCATCGGACAGCGCTGCCACAACGTTCTCCACTTCGTCCAACACATCCTCCAATGCAACACTTTCACGCTCTCCCTGTTCTGTCAGTGCCAACGTTACGATGCGTTGATCGCTCGCCGACGGTATCCGTTGCAGCAGCTGCTTGTGCTCCAGCGCATCGGCCACCCCACTCGCCGTCGCGTAGCTGACCCCGAGGCGCTCTGCCAGCCCGCCAATGGTGCGCACCCCCGGCCGGGCATATCTCAGAAAGAGCAGTGTCTGAATCTGAGCCGGCGAAAGCCCACACACCTTCCCACGCTCCCGCAATAGATAATTCATCGCTTGCGAAATCCGATATAGTGCGATGGTGATCCGAGCGCTGCGCCTCAGCCTGTCAACCGGATTAAACGCTGACATTATTTAGCACTCCTAAATTATAAGCCAGTTTTGGACTCTTGTCAAGTCAGTAAATCGCATTACGACGCGTCCTTTTGACGCCGATGACACGGCAAGTATATCATGATTGAGGAAAACTCTGACGCGAGCACTTTTGGAAGATGTTGGAAAGGTCCTTACACGAGCGATTGGCAGCGGTTGAAGCCCGCTATGAGGAGCTAAATAACCTAATGGCCGATCCTCAGGTGGCCACCGATCCAGAGCAGTTGCGTCGCTATGGCCAGGAGGTCGCTGAGCTCGAGGACTTGGTGCAGCTCTATCGGCACTATCGACGCATCACCGCCCAGCTCGAACAGGCACGTGCCCTGCTGGACGACAGTCCAGATGAGGAGCTGGCGGCGTTGGCCCAGGAAGAAATCGAACGGCTGACCAGTGAGGAGGAGACGACCGTCAATCGTCTGCGCCGTTTGCTGTTGCCTAAGGATCCTAACGATGAGAAGGATGTCATTATCGAGATTCGCGCCGGTACCGGTGGCGAGGAGGCAGCCCTCTTCGCTGCTGACCTCTACCGTATGTACAGCCGTTATGCCGAAAGGCGGCGCTGGAAGACAGAGGTCTTGAGCAGCCATCCTACTGGCATCGGTGGGTTCAACGAGATCATATTTGAGGTACAGGGTCGCGGTGCTTATTCGTGGCTCAAGTACGAGAGTGGAGTCCATCGCGTTCAGCGCGTGCCCGAAACGGAGGCGAGTGGCCGCATCCACACATCCACGGCAACCGTGGCCGTGTTACCCGAGATGGAAGAGGTGGAAGTGCACATCGATCCCGACGACCTGCGGATCGATGTCTTTCGTTCCCAGGGGGCCGGTGGCCAATCGGTGAATACCACCGACTCGGCCATCCGCATCACGCATCTGCCCACCGGCCTCGTTGTCACGTGTCAGGATGAGCGTTCCCAGCTGCAGAACAAGTTGCGCGCAATGGCAATTCTGCGAGCACGGCTGTACGAAATGGAACAGCAACGTTTGATCGCCGAACAAGGCGCGGCGCGCCGTTCGCAGATCGGCACCGGCGAACGTAGTGAAAAGATCCGTACGTACAACTTCCCCCAAAATCGCGTCACCGATCATCGCATTGGCTTCACCAGCTATCGCCTGCAAGAAATCTTGGATGGCGACCTGGACGAACTACTCGAAGCACTTGCCCTGGCCGATCAAGCAGCCAAGCTCGAGCAACTTGTAGCCGAGTCGAAGGTCAACGTCGGCTAATTCTATGCCCAATCTATGTGCAACGATCGGAGCGGCCCTCCGCTGGGCCCATGCTCGTTTACGTGCTGCTGGCTGCACCACGCCGGTTCTGGATGCCGAGGTGCTCCTGGCGCACACGTTACAATGTCAGCGCACCTGGCTGCATACCCACCCGGAACACCGCTTGACAGAGTCACAAATACAGAATTTCGTGACCCTGGTGATGCGGCGCTGCGCGCATGAACCGGTTGCCTACCTGGTGGGCCATAAAGAGTTTTTTGGTCTTGATTTTCTCATCACCCCAGCAGTGCTGGTGCCACGCCCGGAGACAGAATTATTAGTCGAAATCGCTTTGGAGCATGCGAGAGACAGGGGTAAAGTCCTATGGGTGGCCGACGTGGGTACGGGAAGTGGGGTGTTGGCTGTCACGTTGGCCGTCCACCTACCGCGCGCACGTATCGTGGCCACTGACATCTCGGCCGCAGCGGTGCTCCTCGCACGGCAGAACGCCCAGTGCCATGGAGTCGATAACCGGATCCTGTTTCTCCAAGCTGACCTGTTGCTTCCTGTGCCCG
>JANXAX010000410.1 GCA_025062175.1 Anaerolineae bacterium
GCGTGCTTGCCGCTGCGGATCCTCGGCAGGGGTGTTCTGCGCCCAGGTCAGATACCAACGGCCCAGATTGCCCGTGTTATCCGGATTATAGGGATTGAGCTCACGCGCCCGCAAAGCGACCTGTTCTCCTATTTGCCAGCTGCGTGCGCGTGTCTCAGCCGGCAGCCGGGCATCCTGGCCTTGTAACTGATATGCCAGCGCAAGCATCAGATAGTAGAAGTCTTCATCCGAGTCGAGGTCAACCGCCCATTGATGCAATGCAATAGCCGGCTCATGAAGTCCTTGGCTGCGATATTGTTCCGCCTGTTTCAGCACAATATCGGCGCGCACAACGTCCACGTTCTTGAACAGGATGGCCGCACCGGCAGCGATGATGAACAACGGATAAAGCCACCAGTTCGCCGGCTGCCAGGCGCGCCGCTGCGACCACCATGGCACGGCAAGCATCAGCGCCGTCAGCACCATCACGAAAAATACAAAGAGACAAAAGCTCATGTAAAGCCAGGTGGCGACAGCGGCGGACTGGAAGGCGAATTGGAGCGTACCCATGTTCGTCACCACGCGTGGCTGAAGCTGCCAACGATGGATGATGAAATAGAATGCACTGTAACCCAGCGAGGTGGCGACGAACAACAACCCAGCACGACCCAGATGCACCGGTGTCTGCCAGATTTGCAGGCGTGTGGTGACTTCGCCCAATCCAATTGCCAGTGCCACGCACCACGTGATGGCAAACATCCATGCCAGGCTGAAATTGTTGCGTGCAAGGTCCGATTGTGCGGTCACAAAGTCGAAAATCATCGCCACCAGGATAAGCGAGACCACGAGGCCAAATGCGCCCAGCCAGGTGCTCCAGTCCTCGGCAAGGGGCAGCCGGCGCTTCGAAAGATGTGAATCATCCGTCGTCTCATCCCGCTGCCGGGTTCGTTTCTTGTGCCGCTTGTTGGTTCCCGGCAGACTCGGGGACTCTGCTTTCACTTCCGATGTCTCCTGGGAAGCTTCTATCACGGTCGAAGCCTGCAACCTTCCAGACAACCAGGCGACCACAACGCCAGCATATACCCAGAAATAGACGTAGGTCGCAGCGATGGAGAAGACGAAATGCACCTCTACAAAATGGGCGAGCAGAGCGGCCAGGACACCGATCAGTACGATGTGCTGCCCCACAACGTCCATTTGCATCCTAGCAGAGAACGTCCGTTTGAGCGGAGCTTCGGGCGCGAGGTCGGTGGGGGAAGGATGTAGAGATAAGGTGGTGCGTTCCAGGAACGCCTGCCATACCAGGTATACAAATATCATCCCGATCATGCCCGCCGGCAGGCCGACAGCTGAGAAGACGAAGCTGCCGGCGACCAGACGCGGGGTGATCGCGCCGATCAAACCGCCCACACCGATCAAGACAAGCAGCCGGCGCCCGGCATCCCGGTCCGGCACCCAGCCGACAGCTTTCAACAAATAGTAAAAGAGACTGAAAATGAGCCAGTAGTACGCAACAAAACCCAGAAAGCCGAGCATTGCCAAGAAATCGAAGGTTTCATTGTGCGAGCGGTCAGCGGAGCTGCCGCGGGCTTCGACATGCGCCAATTCGGGCGGGTAGACACGCGCAAATGCGTTGAACATCGACTCAGGGCCGTAGCCGATCAGTGGGCGTAACGCGTGAAAACGGTCGGTGAATTCCCCGGGAATGCCGAGGGGTTGCTCTAATGTGATGAGATTGAGAACCCCTTCCCAGATGAGGGCGCGCACTTTGCCGGTGCCCTCGCCAGGCTGGAAGAGTTGCGCCAGCCGTCCGACCAACGGAACCGTGCGCACCTCGTGAAGGGGGGAACTGGTTATGTTGATGGCCACCAAAATGGCTGCCATCGCCAGCGCCAATATGCTCCAATGAAGCCACAGCTGCCAGACGCGTCGGGCCAGGATGATACGCACCACGATAGCCAGGATGTTGAGCCCGACTCCCCCTAACATCCCCAGTGCTAGCATAGCCCCATAGTCCAGACGTGCTCCGCCTACTGTGACAGGTCCCAGGACTGCGAAGGCGACGACACCCGCTATACTTCCTAACAACAGGAACAGCAATACTTCCCCCGCGCTGGACACAACCCATTTCAAAGGGGGAGTTTCTGGCTCAGCATAGCGTCGGTACACAGATAGAAGTGTCAGGAGGATAAAGAAGAAAAGCCCGGCCATCAATCCGAGCATAGGTCCGCGGCTGCCGCTGAAAATAACTGCAATGACATCTACGGCGAGGATAAAGATATAGACCGCCGCTAATATCGTATTACCCCAGCTGACGCGTTCCTCTTGTAAGATGGCACGCATTGCGTTGAGCATGCGCGACAGAGTGGGGGGAATTGCCATGATCAGATAGCTGGCGAGGAAAATGGC
>JANXAX010000411.1 GCA_025062175.1 Anaerolineae bacterium
GGTGCGCTCGTCAAGCCAGGAGACCAACCTCTCCACGTCAATCCTCCACATAGATGAAGAGTTGACCATCTTCTATCTTGGTCTCGAAACGCTCAAGAGGGCGCGGTGGCGGACCGCTGAGCACATTGCCCTGGCGGTCAAATATCCCATCGTGACAGGGGCACACAAAGACATTCCGTTCGGGCAACCAGTGGACTCTGCAACTGAGATGAGTACAGAGGTCCGCAAGCACGACGACATCACCGGAGTCTTCGAGGATAGCGTAGGCGGTGCGAATGACCTGCATACGCCTCCAGCCTGTCTGTTTGAGGCGCGAGAAGGAGCAGGGAGTGGGCACGCCAGGCCGCAGTGCTGAGAGTGGCACGAGGGAAATCCAACCCGCCGTACTCCCGGTGCGCAATGCCGGCGCGATTAGATAGCCGATGATAGGCAGGCCAACTAGGATGGCAATCAATGCACCCAATACACCTGCCACACCCGCCACAAACTCGCGTCGTCCAATGTAGTAGTCCGACCGCCGGTTCATCAGAACGGCAACTTTATGATGAGGCTCAGTGAAGCTGGCAGGATTATAACACATGCGCCTAATGTGCATCAACCGCGGTGTGTGCATACCTGAATTGCGTGTGCGGAAGCAAATGGCTTTAACTGCTCTCCGACGGCCATGGTTCAGATACCGTTGTCGCTTTGAGCTGTTATTTCTATTCGTCTCGAAATCACCTGTGGCGCATATCAGGTTTGCGCAAGGACAGACCAACCCGTATCATCATGGCGAGATCGTGCTTGACCTCCGCGTGCGATAAATGGATACTCGCGGTATGGACGGATGATCGGAAACGATGACCAGTTCGAGGAGGTCCCATGTCCGAAAAAATCATCTTACGCCAGAAGAGCAACTTTGACACGGAACTGTGGGCGACGGATCCGGAGGAGCCCCAGTCTGAGGAGCTCAGACCCGTGGAACACGTTTTCGCCCTGAGCCCTTACGGTATGCTGCTGGCCAGCTTAGCAGGCTGCACAGCAGTCTTGCTCACGACGTACGCGCGCAACCACCAAATTGGACTGGAAGAGGTTGAGCTGCGTCTGCAGTTTGACCGTGACTTCGCTAAAGATTGCGAACAGTGTGAGGAAATTGGTGAACTAAAGGATATCATCGCTGAAGAGATCGTCTTCAAGGGCGATCTGACGCCGGAACAGCGCAAGAAGCTTCTGGCTATCTCCCGTCATTGCCCCATCCATCGGATGGTGACCGAGGGCATTGAGGTGCGCTCACGTGTGGTAGATGGATAACTGCTGCTCGTCTTTCTCTCCGCATTAACATTCGGCACGAGTTTCTCTCTCGCGGAGCGCCCAGAAAACACCTTCTATGAGTTCCTTCATCGTGGCCATCGACCAAGGCACTACCAGCACACGTTGTGCGCTTTTCGATCAAAACGGTCAGTTGCGCACCATAGTACAGCGGGAGCACCGTCAGTTTTACCCACGCCCCGGTTGGGTTGAGCATGACCCGAGAGAAATCTGGCGAGTCACGCAAGAGGTAATTCATGAGACACTCGCTGCAGCGAACGCGGCTCCTCAGGTATTGACTGCGGTGGGCATTACCAATCAGCGGAGACCACGGTTGTGTGGAATCGCCATACGGGAGAACCCTATTATCCCGCCATCGTCTGGCAGGACACGCGTACGCACGAAATTTGCCAAAGGCTGGTGGAAGAGGGAGTGCAGGACCACTTGCGTGCTCAAACCGGTCTGCCCCTCACCACTTACTTCTCGGCACCCAAACTACACTGGTTGCTGGAACACGTGCCCGGTCTGCGTTCCGATGCCCAACGGGGCGATGCCCTTTTCGGCACAATCGACAGCTGGCTCGTGTGGTGGCTCAGCGGCGGTCCACATGGGGGTGTGCATATCACTGACGTGACCAATGCCAGCCGCACCTTGCTGATGAATTTGCGCACGCTCGACTGGGATGATGAGCTGCTGCGCCTGTTTAACATCCCACGCCAGATGCTGCCGCGCATCGTGTCCTCTGCCGACCCGAAGACCAACGCCTACACCCGATGCCAAGTCCTTTTTGACGCCACATTACCCATATGGGGCATCCTGGGCGATCAGCAGGTCGCTTTAGTGGGCCAGGCATGTTTTGCAGAGGGTGAGGTCAAGAATACCTACGGCACTGGCTGCTTTATGGTGCTGAATACAGGTCATCAGGCGATACTTTCATCCAATGGCTTGCTTACCACGGTGGCGTATCGTTGGGGTGATCAACCGGCAGTGTATGCTCTGGAGGGTTCTATCGCCATCGCTGGAGCGTTGGTGCAGTGGTTGCGCGACAATTTAGGTGTCATCTCCAGCTCTGCCGAGGTGGAAAAATTGGCGCGCACGGTT
>JANXAX010000412.1 GCA_025062175.1 Anaerolineae bacterium
GCATCTGTCTGAGGGCATCCACCACCCGGCGGTCCATCAGGCGGAAGTCACCCGTATCCAGCGGGATCTTGACATCGGTGATGCGGTAGATCAGACGGTAGAACAAGGATGCGGTGAACTTCTTGAACCAGCTTTCGCCTTTGCGATGGGTACGCACGGCGTAAACAACTTCGTAACCTTCTTTCCATTTTTGGACCATATCCAGGATGACCTGGGGAGGGTCTTGCAGGTCGGCGTCGATGATCACCACGGCATCGCCGCGGGCGAAATCCAGACCGGCTGTGACGGCAATCTGGTGGCCGAAGTTGCGCGCGAAGTCCACGACTTTGACTCGCGGGTCGCGTTGATGCAGCTCGCGCATGATTTCCGGGGTGCGGTCTTGGCTGCCGTCGTTGACTAGCACCAATTCCCATGGTTCGCCGAGGCTGTCCATCACGGCGCTGACTCGTTTGTATAGTTCATCTAACACCTCTTCCTCGTTGTAGCACGGAGCAACGATGGAATAGCGCGGCCATTCCGTCACAGAACACCTCCCCTCTTCGTGGTCCTGCGGGCGTTTCGCCCTCTCCGGCCTCCTCACACCGAGGAGGATGCCCCGCTGAGGTTTAATTGTTGCACCACCCTTTGCACATCCGCAAACGTCTTCTCGACCACGTGTGCGCGCGTGCCGATCTGTTCAACCGAGCGCATCGCATTGGGCACGTCCTTAAGCCCGTTGCCAGTGACCAGCACGACGATGCGTTCGTCGGCATGCACCTGCCCATCGCTCAGCGCTTTCAGCAATCCGGCGTAGGCGGCGGCGCCGGCCGGCTCAGCGAAGACTCCACTGCCGCGCGCCAAGGCCGGGATCGCTGCCAGGATTTCGTCGTCGCTCACCCGGACGAAAGCACCTTTCGTGTCGCGCACGGCCGCCATGGCTTTTAAGCGGTCGCGCGGCAGGCCAGCGCTGATACTGTCCGCGACGGTATGGGCCGCAATGGGTGGCTTGGTGAGCACGTCTTCCTGGTTGACCCAGGCTTCATAGAGGTAGGCAGAGCCGGCGGCCTGAACACCTATCAAGCGCGGGATATGGTCAATCCAGCCTAGATGATATAAATCTCGGAAGCCCTTGTGCAGCCCGCCGATGATACAACCATCGCCAACGCTGACGAAGACGGCATCTGGCGCCTGCCATCCCATCTGTTCGCAGATTTCCAAGGCAACCGTCTTCTTGCCTTCGGTCATATAAGGATTATAGGCGGTGTTGCGATTGTACCATCCGTACTCCCGAGCGGCAAGGAGGCACAGTTCAAAGGCATCGTCGTAGCTGCCTTGCACCAGTAAGACCTGCGAACCGAACACCAGTAGCTGGGCGATTTTGGCCGGCGGCGCGCTCTGGGGCACAAAAATGACATTGCGCTGCCGTACACTGGCGCACAAACCGGCAAGGGCAGCTGCGGCATTGCCAGTGCTCGCCGTCGTGATCACCTGTGCGCCTTTCTCTTGAGCCTTCACGACAGCGATGGCACTGGCGCGGTCCTTCAGTGAGCCAGTGGGTTGTCGGCCATCGTCCTTGATCCACACGTGTTTGAGCCCCAGCTCGGCGGCGAGACGGTTTGCCCGCAGCAGCGGCGTCCACCCGACAAGCAACGGTGGCACCGACGCATCGGCGCGGAGCGGCAGCAATGGCCGGTAGCGCCACATGGAATAGTCTGTGTTGTGCAGCAAATCCCCCTGGCTGATGCGGCGCGCGATGCACTCATAGTCATATTGGACATCCAGAATGCCCTCGTCCCCGTGATCGGGACATACATATTCCACTTCGTCAGGGTGGTATTCTTTTCCGCAAATGAGACATTTCAAGCTGAGGATATGCTCTACACCGGGTTTTCGCACGGGTGTCCCCTCCAAGGAGTATTACCATAGCTGGATGAAAGAAATGGTGGATGAGGGTCACAAGTCTGGCTCGTCGGAATCAAGCCGGTGTGTTCGACTGTTGTCGCCTGTACTCCTCGATCATCGCGCGCAACTGGGCAATATGTTCCCGTTCGTGTTCGAGCATGCGCCGGATCACCTTGCGCATCGTCCATTCCTCGCCCTGGTGGCGGACGATTTTCCCGCGTTCTGCTTCTGGCACGGCGCGCAGCCGTTCCAGCGCGATGCCGCGCGTCGCCGCTAAGCGGTAGAGCGGCGCTTCGGGCCACTGCCTGAGGCGCTCCGTATACCATAGATCGGATTCGGCCAGGTGGCACACGATCTGGGCGACCGACCAGGCGTCCTCAGATGGCCGCCAGTCCCACATCTCCTGAGGCATACAACGCAGCAGGTCCATCAGCTCCTGGCGCGAAATCGCCATCCAGCGAAACAAAGTCTCCAGCTCGTTGGGCTGCA
>JANXAX010000413.1 GCA_025062175.1 Anaerolineae bacterium
GCAAGACATAGAGAGGGTTGATCTCGAGTTCCTCGATCTGAGGAAAGTCGTGCGCGATCTGACCCAAACGTACCACAGCTTCCAAGACGGCGGCACGATCGCCTGGCGGGGCACCGCGCCAACCCTGCAATCGTCTTCCCATCTTTGTCACGTTCAGCAACTCCTCCGCCTGGACATAGCTCAGTGGTGCGATTCCGATCGCTATGTCGCGTATCAGCTCCACATCTATCCCGCCGCTTCCCACCAACACAAGCGGACCAAATTGAGGATCGCGGCGCACCCCGACGATTGCCTCATAACCGCCATCCAGCATCGGCTGTACCAACACGCCCTCGCGTGCTGCCTCAGGTGAGCGGGCATACGCTGCGGCCATAATGCGGCGGAATGACTCACGCACTGCCACCTCATCAGTAAGGTTGACAGCTACGCATCCTGCCTCCGTCTTGTGAGTAATCTTGTCTGAAGCTGTCTTGAGCACCACAGGATAACCGATGCGGGTCGCAAGCATCACTGCCTCATCCGCACTGTGCACAATACCCTCGTCGGGAAAACGGATTCCCCAGGCAGCTAGCAAGCCCTTCAGATCTCTGCGTCGCAAGGCGTCCTGCGATGCTTGGTGTACCTTCGCTGGGTCATGGAGCTGAAGCGATGTGCCCATGGGCGCTTCTAGCCAACGCCGCCGCTGCAGAAGCGCCGCCAGCGCGTTGGCAGCGCGGTCCGGAAAGCTAAAGTTGGGGACATGATACCGCTGCAACAATGCGCTAGCAGGATGGTTGGCCTCCAGGCCCATCATCGAGGCCAAGACCGGTTTCTTATGTCGTGCGAAGGCTTCGCCGATCACCTCGGCTAAGCTGGTGGGCAGAAACCAATCTTGGGGCCCCACAATCACGATCACCGCATCGACGCCGTCATCGGCCAATAAAGCTTCGAGTGCCACACTGTACACTGTGGGTCCAGAGCCGGCCAAGACGTCCACTGGGTTCGCGATCGTGCAAGGTGGAGGTGCCACCGTGCGCAATCTGGCGCGGGTTGTCTCGCTCAGTTCGGCTAGTTTCAATCCATGTGTTTCTAGCGCATCCACTGCCACAACACCGGCTCCGCCGGCATTGGTCAACACAGCCACTCGGTCGCCCCGCGGCAACGGTTGCAAGGCTGCCGTATAGGCCCACTCGGCCAGGTCGAGCAACGTATTCGCCTGCAAGGCACCACACCGGTGGAAAGCGGCCTGATAAGCTTCTGGACTGCCTGCTAATGCACCCGTGTGTGAGCGAACAGCTTTGGCACCGCCTGATCCCCTACCCCCCTTTAGCACGATTAAGGGCTTTTTGCGGCTGATCCTCTCAGCCACTTCCATAAACGCCCGGCCGTCGGCGACGCCCTCGATGTAAGCCGTGACCACCTGAGTACGTAGATCTTCACCCAATACGGCCAGCATTTCCGTTTCGTTGACATCTGCCTGGTTGCCCAAGCTGGCAATGCGCGAAAAACCGATCCCGTTATTCTCGGCCCACATCAAGAGCGCCACACATAGCGCACCCGACTGTGATACGAAGCCGATGGGCCCCGGCCGGGGCTTGCCGATCGTGAAGGTGACATTGACATGGTGATAGGTGTCGATCGTACCGATGCAGTTCGGACCGATGATGCGCATCCCGAGTTGCTTGGCGGTCTCCACCAACGCTTGCTCCCGCACACGCCCTTCCTCGCCGATCTCACTAAAACCCCCGCTTGAGACAACAGCGTGATGGATACCTCTTGCCGCGCATTGTTTGATCACTTCGATGACGCGCTCGGCGGCGACGATCACTACGGCCAGATCAACCGGGTCCGGCACTTCCGAGACCGAAGGATAGCACCGGTATCCCAGGATCTCCTGCGCCGCTGGATTCACTGGATAAATGCCACCCGGGAATCCGATATCGCGCAGATTGCGCACAACACCGTAACCGGGCTTATAGGGGTCACGCGACGCTCCGATCACGGCGATACCACGCGGAGTGAAGAACGGTTCGAGCACAGCGGATACCTCAATGATGAACGCTGAAATCTATAACTGTCAACTGGGTGCTGGGATCAGCATGGAGGAGGATATTGCTCCACCAGGGCACGCAAATTGCGATAGGTTTCATCCAGGAGCTCTGGGATGACCCGAGTTTCGGCGATCACCGGCATAAAGTTCGTGTCGCCCAACCAGCGCGGCACTACGTGCACGTGGACGTGGTCATCGATCCCGGCGCCGGCGGCGCGACCTAGATTAACACCGATATTAAAGCCGGAAGGAGACATGCCGCGCCGAATGATACCCACAAAGTAGCACACCAGATGCATTAAATCCGCCTGGGTCTCCAAGCTCAGATCGTCGAGGTT
>JANXAX010000414.1 GCA_025062175.1 Anaerolineae bacterium
AACGCCTCGATCTCATTGTGGCCAACGATGTGACGGCACCCGATGCCGGTTTTGGGGTGGACACCAACCGGGTCATGCTCCTCTGGGCGGATGGCGCGGTCGAGCCGTTGCCGCTGATGCACAAGGAAGAGCTGGCACATGTCATCTGGGATCGCATCCGGCGTCTGTGGTGATGCCGGCCTGCGTCCCTGAAGCACAGGAGATGGAACGAGTGCTGCGATGATGGGCGTTACCTATCACGTTCCTTTTGGCCGGGGGGAGCTGGAGTTCACCCTGGTGCCTTCTATGCAGGGCACACTGCTCGAGTCAAAGAAAGTGCCCCCGCTGGCCGTGCCGGCTGCTGCGATCCGAGAGGCCTTGGCCAACCCGAGTGGCTGTGCACCGCTGCGCCGGCTGGCCCGGCCAGGCGACCGGGTCTGCCTGGTGTTCACCGACGCGACACGCGCATGTCCGGACGCCCTTCTGGTGTCTGCCCTCCTCGAGGAACTCCATGCAGCCGGAGTGCGTGACGAACACATCACCTTGCTATGTGGCACCGGATTACATCGTCCCAGCACAGTCACCGAGAAGATTGCCAAGCTCGGCATGCCCATTCTGGAGCGCTATCGGGTGGTGGATCACAGCGCGTCAGACAGCGCCGAGCTGGCCTATCTGGGCACGACCGCGTCCGGCGCGCCGATTTGGATCAACCGGCTGGTGGTGGAATCAGACCTGGTCATCGCCACCGGTGTGGTGGAACCGCATCTTTACGCCGGGTACTCCGGTGGTGTCAAGACGGTGGCGGTCGGCGCCGCCGGCGAACCCACCATCGCCTACACCCACAGCGCGCTGCTGAGCGACCATCCCAATACGCGATTAGGGTGTATCGAGGGGAACCCCTTCCATCAGACATTGTGCGAAATTGCGCAGCGGGCAGGACTGCGCTTCATCCTCAACGTGCTGCTCGATGATCAAGAGCGCATCTTGGCAGTGCGCGCGGGAGATCCTGTGCAAGCGTTTCGCGAGCTGGTCACCCTGGCGCGCACATTGTACGAGGTGCCGGTGGAACGGCAATATGACTTGGTGATTGCCGGTGTCGGACACCCCAAGGATGCCAACTTCTATCAAGCCACCCGCGCCGCTACGTACGTCTTCCGCGCACCGAGACCAGTGCTGAAGCCCGGTGGTTGTATCATTGTGCCTGCCCCCTGCCCAGAGGGAGTGGGACGCGGCAGCGGCGAACAACGTTTCTACGAGATCATGCGCTCGGCCCGGGATGTGGCCACATTGCTGGCCGATATGCGTCGCACCGGCTATCCTGCCGGCGCCCAACGCGCTTACTTTTTGGCCCAGGTGCTGCTACATCACAAGGTGATCATCGTGGGGGCGGAACACCCCGACCTCGTGCGCCATTTGCACATGATCCCGGCGCGCACAATGGAAGAAGCGCTGCAATTTGTGGTGGAGGCAATCGGAAGACCAGATTTGGAGGTTTTGATCATGCCACACGCGTTGCACACCCTGCCGGGCGAACCAGGGATCGAGCCGGTTCACGTCGCGGTGGGCACTGTCCGCCTCCAGCTGCGTCGCCGTGGCCAGGACCCGGCCACGGTGGATGGACAAGGCGCGCTGCACATCCTCGAAGAGCTGAGCCACGCGGAGCCAGAGCTGCCAGCCTCGAAATGGTATGTGACAGCACAGCCGGAGCAGCTGGCGCAATTCACCGAGCTGTGGGAAAGCTTGAGATGCTGATCGCACCGAAAATGGTCGCCTTTGGCGGTGCCGCTTGTGTCCCCGTCTGACTACTCCAGACGTCCCAACAGCACGTCGGTCTCTTCTTGCATCAGCATCGTCAGCCGGACAATGCGGCGTGCCACTCGAGGATTGTTCCGACAGTGCCACCAGAGGCGCAACGCCATATAGTATTGGAAAAGGATGCGGCACAGAGTGTTCATCGATGTGTCGATGCTTGCGTCCTTGTTTTACTGGCAGTTTACCATAAAGTGGACAGGAAGTCCATCCGTGTCAACTCGGGTTGTGATTCGATACGATTCCGGAAGGGGTGACCGATGGCCGATCTTTCATTGTGGTTGATGCCCGATACAGAGTGGCATCATCTTTTGTCGCGCCTCATTGTGCGTCTGAGCCAGCAATACGCTACACCTCGTTTTGACCCACATCTCACCCTGCTCGGCAACATCGCGATGGAGCGCGGTGAGGCAATCGATCGCACAGCTCAGCTGGCCTCGCGGTTAAGGGCGTTGGAGGTCGTTCTGAAAGAGTTGAGCTATCGCGGCGAATTCTTCCGGGCTTTGTTCCTGGAGGCCGAGTGCACGCCTGCGTTGATGGAAGCCTATCGGATGGCCTGCGCAGCCTTCGATCGCGA
>JANXAX010000415.1 GCA_025062175.1 Anaerolineae bacterium
AGCTGTTGCAGCATGCTAACAGTATTATCCTGCGGGTAGATGCGCAGGGTCGTATCACCTTCTTCAACGAGTTTGCCGAGAAAGTCTTCGGTTACACTGCTCAAGAGGTGTTGGGTCGTCACGTTGTGGGTACAATCGTGCCACCGGTGGACTCGGCTGGACGCTCGCTCGAATCGATGGTGAAAAACATCCTGGCTAATCCGGAGAGTGGCTATTACAACGAAAACGAGAATATGCGTCGGGATGGCTCACGCCTGTGGGTAGCATGGACGAACAAACCCATTTACAACGAAAAAGGGGATCTGCAAGAAATCCTTTCGATCGGCACCGATATCTCCTGGCGTCGGGAAATGGAAGCGCAACTGCGGGCAGAACGCAATCTGTTGCGCGTCCTGATTGATAACTTGCCGGACTTCGTCTACGTGAAAGATACCGAAAGCCGCTTTCTTGTGGGCAACGTAGCGGTGGCGCGGCTAATGGGTGCTGCCACTCCAGATGATCTGCTCGGCAAGACAGACTTCGACTTTTATCCACCGGAGGTGGCCGAGAAGTTCCATCGGGACGAGCGTTATGTCATCGAGACCGGTCAGGCATTACTCAACATTGAGGAGCCAGCTCGGGATCCCCAGGGCAACTTAGTGTGGCTCGCGACCACGAAAGTACCCCTGCGCGATGCTGAAGGCCGAGTGATCGGTATTGTTGGCATCGGGCGCGATATCACACAACGCAGGCGCATCGAAGAAGAGATGCGCCGTAGCCTGGAGCGTTTGCAGTTGATGAATCGCGTTTTGATAGCGGCAGCATCGACGTTGGATCCCCATCAGGTTCTGGAAGCAATATGTACGGAGCTCGCACAAGCACTCGATCTGCCGCAGGCGGCGTTTGCACTGTTCACTGAGGATCGCCAGGCATTGCGTGTGGTAGCCGAATATCGCCGTCCGGACCGGCCATCGGGGTTGGGAGCGGTCATTCCGATTGCCAATAATCCGGCGACACAGGAGGTGCTGACCACTCGAGCTCCGGTGATCATCCCCAACGCCCAGACGGACGCGCGCACAGCTGTGGTGCACGAGCTCCATCGCGCCCGCGGCACTGTAACCTTGATGATTGTACCGCTGATGGTGCGGGATCAGATTGTCGGCACATTGGGACTGGATGCCACCGAGCCGCGCCAGTTTACCGAGGAAGAGATCAGCCTGGTGCAGGCGGTGGCAGCAGTGGCGGGTCATGCATTGGAGAACAGTCGCCTATACGAAGCGGTACAAGAGGAGCTCGCCGAGCGCAAGCGGGTGGAGGAAGAGCTGCGCCAGGCCAAGGAAGCTGCCGAGGCTGCCAGCCGCGCCAAGAGCCAATTCCTGGCCAATATGAGCCACGAGATCCGCACCCCGATGAACGCTATCCTGGGCATGACCGGCTTGTTGCTCGACACACCGCTTAGCAAAGAGCAACGCGAGTACGCGGAGACGATACACAACAGTGCCGAATCGCTGTTGCAGATTATCAACGACATCTTAGATTACTCTAAGATCGAAGCGGGACGGTTGGAGCTGGAGATGCTCGACTTCGATCTACGCGCCACCGTCGAAGACACCGCTGATATGTTGGCCATTGAGGCGCAGCGGAAGGATCTGGAGTTTGCTTGTCACATTGCGGCCGATGTGCCGGCACGGGTGCGCGGCGACCCCGGTCGACTGCGCCAGATCCTCACCAACTTGCTCGGCAACGCCATCAAGTTCACCGAGAAGGGAGAAGTGGTCTTACGCGTCACCCGCGAACGGGAGACGGCCACCCACGTCACGGTGCGTTTTGTGGTGCGGGATACTGGGATTGGCATCCCCAAAGATCGCTTTGATCGTCTCTTCCAGTCTTTCTCGCAGTTGGACGCCTCTACCACGCGCAAATACGGTGGCACCGGGTTGGGGCTGGCGATTTCGAAACGACTGGCCGAGCTGATGGGTGGTCAGATCGGTGCTGAGAGCGAGGTCGGTAAGGGTTCCACTTTCTGGTTTACAGCTGTTTTTGAAAAGTTGTCCCCGGAGACTCAAGAGGCAGAAGAGGAAGCTCCGGCACTGCCCGATTGGCTGCGCGGACGGCGTGTGCTGGTCGTGGATGACAGCGCAACCAACCGGCTGATCTTGCGCGAGCAGTTGCGCAGTTGGGGATGTCAGCCAGAGGAAGCTGCGAGCGCGGATGAAGCATTACAAAAGTTACTCGAGACGCTCGAAAAGGGTGAGGAATTATATCGGGCGGTTTTGGTTGACATGCAAATGCCAGGCATGGATGGCGAGATGCTGGCTCATTGTATCCGCACCAACCATGACCTGGATTCGGTCGCGTTGGTCATGCTCTCCTCAGTGGACCG
>JANXAX010000416.1 GCA_025062175.1 Anaerolineae bacterium
AAAAATATTGTTCGGTGAGCACGACGCTGGCCAAGGCGGTGGAATTGAGCACCGACTATCAGATTATCCAGGAGGTGTAAGCGTATTGGGGCCGCGGATGGACGAGAAGCGCGCAGGCAAGGGACAGGATGGACGTCTGGGAACCTTCCTATGTAAAGTTGTTACACAGCGGTGAGCTGGCTCGGCGCGCAGCTGAGGCCTATGCGCACCTAAGCGAATGCGACGTATGCCCCTGGGTGTGCAAGGTGAACCGGCGCGCCGGCGAGCGTGGTTTTTGCCGCGTGGGAGAACTGGCTGGCGTCGCCAGCTATGGTCCCCATCTGGGCGAAGAAAGTGTGCTGCGCGGCTGGCGCGGGTCGGGCACCATCTTTTTCACTGGCTGCAACCTGAAATGCAAATATTGCCAGAACTACGAGATCAGCCAGCTGGACGAAGGCGCCCCGGTCGAGCCCAAGCGACTGGCGGCGATCATGCTGGAGCTGCAGGAGATGGGTTGCCACAACATCAACTTCGTCTCCCCCAGCCATGTCGTCCCGCAGATCCTGATGGCGGTGCTCATCGCCGCGCAAGCTGGCCTGCGCCTGCCCCTGGTGTACAACAGCGGCGGCTACGATTCGCTCACCATGTTGCGCATTCTAGATGGGGTTATTGACATCTACATGCCCGATATGAAATACGCCGATGCCGAGATCGCACGGCGCTATTCGGGTGTCTCCAATTATCCGCAAGTTAACCAAGCGGCGGTGCGCGAGATGCACCGGCAAGTGGGCGACCTGGTGATCGATGAGAACGGCTTGGCACGACGCGGTTTGCTGGTGCGCCATCTGATCCTGCCGGAAAATCTCGCCGGCACCGAGCGCATCATCGCGTTTCTGGCGCGTGAGATTTCCCCTCACACTTACCTGAACCTGATGGATCAATACCGGCCCGCCTACAGGGCGTGTGAATATCCCGAACTGAGCCGCCGCATCACGCGCGCGGAATGGGAACAAGCGATCGCGTGGGCACGCAAGGCCGGCCTCTACCGCCTGGACGGTCTGTGATCCCGGTCGACGTCAGGCCGAAAAGGATCGGCGCGCATGCGAGATAATCCCGAACGCCTCGCCTGGATCATCCTGATACTGGCTTTCATCACTTTCTGTGCCCTGGTGATCGGCATTCCTTTGGGTGTGCGTGCGTATATCCTCAATGCTACCCAGGCGGAGCGGTCTTCCGTCACCGCGGTACAGGGCACCGTGCTGGTCCAACGGCTGGACGCCAGCACGCCATTCCCTGTTTCGGATGGCACCACTATCCAGGTCGAAGAGAATACGAACATCCGCACGGATGACAACGCCCAGGCGATTGTGACTTTTTTCAACGATAGCCTGCTGACCCTGTACCACAACACCAGCGTGACCATCCGTCAGGCACGGTCGCCACGTTTCGCAAGCGGGCAGCAGCCGGATACCATCCTGGTGGAGCTGCATTATGGTCGGGTGCGGGTGGTGCCGATGACCCGGACGATGAGCGAGAGTGCGAGGACGCTCCACTTCGCGCTGCGGTGTCGAGATGTGGAGGTGGTGCTCAGCGAGGGCAGCTATGCGCTGGAGGCCAGCGAGGAAGAGATGCAGATCACCACGCGTGCTGGATTGGCCCGCGTCATCATCGGAGAGGAGCAGCGGGTGCTCGCCGCTGGGGAGCGCGCCATCCTGCCGCGCAACCAGCCCCCGATTGGCCCTGTGCCGGCTGAGCGAAACCTGCTGGTGAACGGGGATTTCTCGCAACCCTTGGAGGGCAGCTGGCAGGTGTATCGCGTCGAGCCCCCTTCCGGCGTGGTCACCACCACTGCGCGCATCGAATCCATCGGCGTCCAGCATGCGTTGCATTTCCAAAGTAGTGGGCAGGACAACGTCCACAGCGAGATCGGGGTCATCCAGCACATCGGCAAGAACATCCAGGACTTCGCATCCTTGCGCATTCTGCTCGATGTGCGCGTCAACCTGCAGAGCTTGCCGGGCGGCGGCACGCTCGGCTCCGAATTCCCCCTGATGGTGCACCTGGCCTATGACGAGATGGACGGCACTGACCGAGATTGGTACTGTGGCTTCTACTATGCCCCTGCACCCTCGGACTGGATCCTTTATGACACGCCGTTCAACACGAGCCGGCGCATCTTGCGCTCTGTATGGTACCCCTTCGAGTCGCCCAACCTGCTGGACAGCTTGAGCACAGCCAAGCCGGTCTACCTCAAGTTCATCCGTCTGTATGGCTCAGGCTGGCTATATGACGCCTATGTGACCAACGTCACGTTGTTGGTCCAAGAATAGGGATGTTGCATCACCGGTTGGCTCGCGCCGCGTTCGTCCTCGCCGTG
>JANXAX010000417.1 GCA_025062175.1 Anaerolineae bacterium
TGCCAATATAGCACGATGCCGAACCAGCACGGGGTGGTCACCGTCACACTGACCTCGTCATCGCACGTCGGCGGGCGCAGGTCATATCCCACCAAGCGCACCAGACCGCCCAGCGAGGCGTTCACTTGATATTGAGGACGGGGCACCTGCCACTGACGTTCCGCTGGTCCCCCTTCGGGCAGGCCGAACACCTGGACGAAGCGTGCCAGCTCCAACAGCGTCCCCTCGCTGGGCAGGCGTAATGCATAGCGTGCGTCTCCGATGGGATGTGGTCGCAGCCGTATGCCGGGTTGCCATGGATCGCGTCCGCGCATCACCCCCAAGGCCAACCGGTAGGCAGACAGACCTCGCGTATACCACGGCAGAGTGTTGAAGGTAATGCGCACTCGTTCACCCACCTGCCAGCGACTCGTCGGATACCAGACAAGCGCTGGCTGGTCCACCGTCGTGGCGCCGCGCAAGGCGCCCCACTCATCTAACAGATACAGAGCGAGGAACAGGTCCTCATCCAGCGGGCGCAATGGCTCCATCCAGAGCACCGCCTGCACCTCTTCGGCGCGGTTGAAGTGCAGGTCGAAGCCCACCAGGCGCACCACATCGCCGAAGTTGGCTATAATGGGATGCGGCGGCGACGCGTCGCCCGCACGGGCGAAATCGGTGAACGCCGCCGGCAGGTGCTCCGGTTCGATCGGCGGTGCAGTGGGCTGTGCGCGCAACAGCAGGAAGCCATCCTCAGCCACCAGCAGTTCCCAACCACCCCGTCTCAGCAGTGCCATGACCACCTGGCGTTGAAAGTCGTCCTGGTTGACCAGCGTGGCGACGTCGAACAAGAGATAATCCGGTGGCGGCCATGTGCCATCATAGCAACACGGGCCGCCCTGCAAGAGCGCGGTGAGCAGTTGCGGGTCTTGATACAAGATGCGTCGCCCGCTGACATGGGGATTCAGATTGCTCTGGGCGAAGAGCGCCGCTTCAGGTGGTATCTGGGCGAAGATCTCCGGGGCGCGCAGCGCGTGGGCGGTCACCAGTGGCAGGCGAAACGGTCGCGCCAGGGGCGAGAAGCCGCGCGCGTAATGATAGCCCAACGCGCTGACGCACAACCAAGCACACGCGCCGAGCAGGACATAGCGGGCGGCAGTGCACCAGCGCTGCGCGATGCGTCCCACCACCGCGCGGATGCCCCACAGCGCTGAGATGAGCACAAACGGCACCAGCGGCGCCGCATAATGGAATTCCTCCAGCCGCCAGGTGAAGGGGTTGTCGCTGAGCAGGTTGATCGCTAACGTGGGCAATGCCGGCAGCCAGGTCAACGGGCCGAGCACGGCGAGGAAGCCGGTGGGCAGCAGCAACCCGCTCAGGTAGGCGAGCAGGTTGGCGCGCTGCCATACATGCTGCCACACCATCTCAGGACGCTGCAGCAGCGTCTCCATCACCGCGGGCACGTCGCGGCCTAGCCAAGCATAACGTGCCGCTTGGATGTTGCCGCCAGTAGGGCTGAAGGCTGGCTGCACCACGCCCAGCGCCACACCGAACCAGAGGATGCCGCCCAGCAGGGCAGGTAACCCGTAACGCCAGCGGCGCGTCACCAGTGCATACAGGCCGAGCAGTGCCACCGTCAGCGCCATATCCTCCTTGCATGCCATCGCCAGCACCGCCGCCAAGGCGAAGCGTCCAGGACGGCGCGTCTCCAGATAGTAAAAGGCGAATAGTAAGAAAGTGGGCGCCATGGTGACGGCGTGGAAGTCGTACAGCACGGCGGCTTCCAGCGCCGGCATGAGCAGGTATGCAAGCGGGAAGACCAGCGCCAGCCACGCTCCGGCGCGGTCGCTCAGGATGGTCGCCTGTGATGATTCGAGTGCGTCTCCGCCCAGCGCCCGACGCGCCAGCTGAAACAGCGGCCATGCGCCCAGCCCCACCCCAGCTGCCTGCACGAGCAACAAAGCCACCGGCCCGCCCAGCCCCAGCCAATAGAGCGGCACGAAGAGGAGCAGGATGGGCTCGACGTGCAACGCCAGCCGGTTGCGCAACGGCGCCATGTTCGTAAAGGCCATGAAGTCGCCATGCGCCGTGTTCCAGAGCGCCTGGTCGACGTTGCCCAGGTCCATGCCGTTGCTTTCCAAGGCGTAGTGGCGCCGCACCGCCAGGAAGGCGAACGTGCCAACAAAGGCGAGGATCAACAGACCCAACACGAGATAAGGGGCACTTCTTTTCACGGCAGAATCACCTCTCCCAAGATGAGGCCGCCACCACCGCCGCGCACCCCTTCTGCCGGCGGCAGCACCGCCCAGCTCTGCGGATCATACATGCCCACCTCCAACTGGTAACGGCCGGGCA
>JANXAX010000418.1 GCA_025062175.1 Anaerolineae bacterium
GCATTTCCGGACAGGAAAAGCTAACAGCGGAGTGGAAACGCTTCCGGCGACCTCATATCGTGGTGCGGGTGGGAGAACCCTTTATGTTGCCGCCGGTACAAGGACCCCGCAAGAGCGAGCAGCTTCAGGCGCTCAGTGACCTGGTGATGCAGCGCATTGCGGCTTTGGTGCGCGAGGATCTGCGTGGTGTCTACGGCGGGACGGAAAAATGCCAAGCCGAATCGAATATATGAGCGTTATAAATTGTCGCCTGTCACCATCGGGTTATTTGACTCGGGCGTAGGAGGGTTGTCCATTTGGCAAGCGGTGCAACGTCGCTTGCCAAACTATGCCACGCTCTACGTGGCGGATAACGCGCACTGTCCATATGGTTCACGGCCAGCGCGCGAGGTGCGCCGCTTTTCCGCCGCGATCACACGCTTCCTATTGGCGCAGGGCGCACAATTGATCGTGGTGGCATGCAACACAGCCTCGGCAGCGGCATTGCAGTGGCTGCGCGGCCATTTCTCGGTGCCTTTTGTGGGATTGGAGCCGGCGGTGAAGCCAGCTGCACAGCAGACGCGCAGCGGTCATATCGGTATACTGGCGACACAGGGCACCTTGCAAGGCGCTCTGTTCCGTACCACGGCAGGGCGCTACGCACGTGATGTGGTGCTGCATATCCAAACAGACGACCGGTTAGCCCAGTGTGTGGAACAAGGCCAGATGGATACCTCAGAGACCGAGCAGTTACTGCGGGGCTATCTACAGCCCATGCTCGATGCTGGGGTGGATCAATTGGTGCTGGGCTGCACCCATTATCCTTTCCTGCTGCCAGTTATACAGCGCATCCTGCCGCCAGAAGTAACCGTGATCGATCCAGCAGAGGCAGTAGCACGTCAGGTTGAGCGTTGTGTGCGGGCACTCCGGGAAGAGGAAAGCCAATCGAAGGAGAGCTCGCCAGAGCATCGTTTCTTTGTCACTGCTGCACCGGAGATGCTTCGATCGTTGCTGGTGCGCGCTACTGGTCGAGAGTGGCCGGTGGAACGCCTTACGTGGCGCGCTGGTCGCCTCGTCCCTGCCTTTGGACATCCTGATCCGAGTCTCCGTGGGGGCGAGGAGCGGGCATGATCTCTCGTCCGCGCGTCATTTTTATGGGGACACCTGAGTTCGCTTTACCCAGCTTGCGGGTGTTGTTGGACACGTGTCAGGTGGTCGGTGTGGTAACCCAAATGGAGCGTCCCAGTGGGCGCGGTCTTCAGGCGCGTCCCTCACCAGTACACGTAATGGCACTGCAGCACCACCTGCCGGTGCTCACACCACCCTCATTGCGTCAGGATGAGGTTGTGGAGCAGCTCCGTGCGTGGCAGGCAGACGTAATCGTGGTAGCAGCATTTGGCATGTTGCTTCCACCTGCCGTGTTGGAGCTTCCCCCTCATGGGTGCATCAATATACACGCCTCATTACTGCCACGCTGGCGCGGTGCTGCTCCCGTTGCCGCGGCGATCCTGGCAGGCGACGAACGCACCGGGGTTACGTTGATGCTCATGGATGCGGGCCTGGACACCGGGCCGATCATTCGCCAGGCGGAACTGCCGATCACACCAGATGACACGCAAGAGACACTGACCCGGAAGCTGAGTCAACTGGGAGCCTCCTTGCTGCAACAGACACTGCCCGAGTGGCTAGACGGGAGTATCGTCCCCCGCCCACAAGACGAGACACGGGCCACCTGGGCGCCGCCCCTTAAAAAGGAGCAGGGACGCGTCCGTTGGGAGCAACCTGCCGAGTTCATCGCGCGCCAGGTACGCGCATTTCATCCATGGCCGGGCACCTTCACCGAGTGGCGTGGTGCTATCCTTAAAATTCTCAAGGTGCGCGTCGTAGCACCCACTGAGGAGCTCGATCCACTTATCCATCCGCCGGGTACTGTCTTGGCCTCTCATGAAGGGGTGTGCGTGGTCACCGGTGCTGGAATGGTGCAGTTATTAGAAGTGCAGTTGGCAGGACGCCGCCCTATGACAGCGGCAGAATTCGCACGGGGTGCACGTGGCTTCGTCGGCAGCCGGTTGTCTTAGCTGCCGCTGAGCACGAGTCCCTTCTCCGCGAACAGGGAAATAGAAGTTTTTCCCCAAAACGCTCCATAGTATGATACTTTTATGCGAGTTCCATCTGATCGTGGCGATACTCAGCCCATTCGAGTTGCGCGTCTATTTGGACTTAACCGCATTGTCACAAGCCAGCCACGCTTATGGCCATTAGTGGCGTTTTGGGCAGGTGCCACTTTCTTCTTCGCAGCGGTCAGCGTGTTAAGCGCGGTGCGATTTATGGGGATTCTCATGAGCGCTGATG
>JANXAX010000419.1 GCA_025062175.1 Anaerolineae bacterium
CCACCGACGGCCGTGATCATAGCCCCACCCCAGATTCAGGCGGGCATCCTGTTGACCCTGAACGGCGGAAACTCTGTCGACCCGGACGGAAGCATTATCCAGTATGCCTGGGACTTCGGCGATGGCAGTGCGTGGAATGGTATGACGGTCAGCAAAGTGTATACACAAACTGGGGTCTATACGATCACACTGACGGTGACCGACAACGCCGGTGCCATCGGTCAAGCCTTGCAACCTATCACGGTCGAGCCGCCACCACCGGGTAATGTTCCTCCGACAGCGGTTATCAGTGGCGACGGTATGGCAGGCGGGCTGCCTCAACAACCACTTGCCTTCAGTGCTGCTACTTCGAGTGACAGCGATGGGAGCATCGTGCAATACATCTGGGACTTCGGGGATGGCACTGTAGCCTACGATGCGGAGGTGACCAAGACCTACGAACAGCCAGGTACATATACAGTGGTGCTGACTGTGACAGATGACGGCGGTCTGAGCGGACAGGCATGGCACGTCGTGACCATTCTGCCATCGCCGTAAATGCCAGGCCGGATGAAAAATCCGAAAGGCGCCGTGCGGTGCCTTTCGGATTCAGATGGGGATTCTCGCCTCTCGCTCCGCTGCGATGCAGCAGAGCCCAGACATCACCAGAACTCAGGCGGGATGGGGAACACCGGCTCAAGGCCATCGCTTGTCTGTTCTAACTGACGATATTCATCTGCCGAAAGCGGGGTTAGGTGCTCGACGATGTCACACATCCACCACAAGAATTCGGCGTGGCTGGGACTCACCGCAGCAGTGACTGGCTGGGACAGGGTGAAGCGCAACGCGAGAGCAGCTTCTTCGTAGCTTTCGACGGGCGCATACCAGCACTTAGGCCATTTGTGTGGCTCATCCTTGCCCCACAACCGCTTGGCAAGCGCCTTGATCGCCAGGATGCCCATCCCATGTTTGTGCGCTTCCTCGATCACCCGTGGTCCAAAGGAGTTCCGATACCATACCACGTAGTTGATGGGGAACAGGATCGTGTCGAAATCAAAACGTCTCATCAGCGCCAGAGCGGCTTCCTCTGAGTGGGCAGAGAAACCCAGATAACGGATCAAACCCTGTTCGCGTGCCCTGACGAGGGCTTCTATGGCACCGCCCGGTGCGAAGATCTCCTCAACCTCCTCGAGGGTTCGCACCTCGTGCAGCTGATACAAGTCGAAGTAATCGGTGCACAGACGTTTGAGCGAAGCATGCAGGAACTGGGCGGCCTCTTTGGCATTGCGCCTCTTGGTCTTACACGCCAGAAACACGGATTTGCGGTAGGGCTTCAGCGCCGGGCCCAGACGTTCCTCGGCGTTGCCATAGCTGGGTGAGACGTCGAAGTAATTGATGCCGCGGTCAACTGCCTGTGCCACCAGGCGGCGCGCTGTCTCTGGCTCCTCGTTCATCACCACAATGCCACCGAAGCCCACCACGCTGAGCATCTCCCCTGTGTGACCTAACGCTCTTTTTTCCATAGACTATCTCCTTTGAGAAGAGATCGCTACTCCTCCGGGATCAGCGCCGTCTCGATAATCTGATCCAGCGAGAAGTGATGTGCCTGCAAGTAGTGTTTGATCACCTCCTCGAGGGCGCCTAAGGGCAGCGGGCCGATCAACTCACTGCCAGCGATGCTCACCCCAAAGCGTGCTGCCTCGGTCCGGATGGTCTCCAAGACACGCGGGATGGGCGTCTGGGTGTAGTTGGTCAGGTTCATAGAAACCTGCACCATACCCTGATCCTCTAATGCCAGCGCGATGGCGCGCACGTAACGATAGCCCCCGTTGATATAGCGCACCGCCCGGGCGATGTGCTGTGCAACTTTCAAATCCGTGGTGCGCAGATTGACGTTAAATGCGATCAAAGGAAAGCGCGCGCCAGTGACCAAAGCACCTGATTGGGGATTGAACACGGCCGGGCCTTCGTCGGGTTGCCACATCGGGTCGCATAGCTTTTGGGGTAACCCTTCATATTCTCCCTTGCGAATGTCAGCCAGGTTGCGCCGTTCCGGGCGCGTCGCTGCCTCCTCGTAGTAATATACCGGGATGCCCAGTTCGCCGACAAACCGGCCGAAGCGGCGAGCAATTTCGACCGCGGCTTGCATTTCGATGCCTCGCACCGGAACGAAGGGCACCACATCCACCGCGCCCAGGCGCGGGTGTGCCCCTTGATGATGCCGCATATCAATCCGTTCCAGGGCGACACACGTCATCGCCTGAGCAGCCTGGAGGACGGCTTCTGGTTGTCCCAAAAAGGTGAACACGGAGCGGTTGTGGTGCGCATCGGC
>JANXAX010000041.1 GCA_025062175.1 Anaerolineae bacterium
ACGGCCGCGTGGGTGAGGCGCTCCAGCTGGCCAGCTATCCGGGGCGTTACTGCTACCAACTTCGTGCCCTTTATAACCCGGTATGGGATGAGCATGTGGTAGCTTATACCTGCTGGCATGGCCTCACTGGCTATGACGTATTTGTGACCCGTGTGCGTTGGGATGGTGCCGGGTGGAATGCGTATGAGACTATCACCGTCGCTGCCACGGAGCGTTCTGAAACTCATCCGGCCATCGCCTACAGCGAATGGACTGACACATACCTGTTGGCGTGGACGGAACAAAGCACGCGCTTCGATGCGCGCTTGTGGATACGACGGATTTCAGCCGCCGATGGAAAGTGGTTGGGTGAAGCGGTCGAGGTGAGCGGAGCAGCGGGCGAACAGCGCGCTATGGCCGATGTCGCCTATAACCCTCTGCGTGATCGCTATCTCCTCGTCTACCTCTTTGAAGCGGATGGTCCGGCGGATGTGCGCTACCGCGTGATGCCAGGTGATCTTTCGCATTTGGGGGTGGAAGAGCGTCTCTGGGAGCACAGCGCAGCATGGCATGCGCTCCCCCCGGTGGTCGCCAGCGGTGTGGACGAGTATCTCGTCGTATGGCCGGTGCGGCATATGCGGGCGCCACCGCCTTCTACCGAGCGCCTGGATCTGTATTGGCAAAAGCTAAACGGCGGGGGCGCCGTCATCGGCCTTCCAAGCGGCCGGCTGAGCACCGAACCACCTTTTGACGAGCGCTATGATCCAGACATCGCGTATAGCCGTGGTTACGGCTACCTTGTGACGGCTTGTTATGCAACCTCCAACTACTGGGAGGCTGACGTCTATGGTTATCGTGTGCCGGAAGGACAGGACGTCTCGCGTGGTATGGAATTCGTCATAGACGATCGTCCGGGTAAACAGATGGAACCCGCCGTCGCATGCGCTCCGAATGGCGAGTGTTTGGTAGCACAGACATATTATGCCACCACGCGGAGCGACAGCGACATCTCAGGGCGCTTTATCTATCCCGGTTGGCTGGCTTCCCGTCTCCGATAAGGTTGTGCTCCCCGACTTGCCACGTCTCTGCCTGGTTGAGATTGTGAAGAATGTCACATTCCGATTTGACAACGCGCCGCAACGAGCGTATGATGGAACCATCAAACGGTCTGTCCCCCGCTCCGGGCAGACCAGTTGCCGGCAAAAGGAGGTAAGAAACGCACATGCATACAGTGGTCGCGATTAAGCAGGTGCCGGACACCACCAACGTCCGCATCAACCCGGAAACAGGCACACTTATTCGAGAAGGTGTCCCCGCGATTATCAACCCGTATGATCTCCATGCGGTCGAGTTGGCTGTGCGCCTCAAAGAACGCTTTGGGGGAAAAGTGACAGTGATCACCATGGGGCCTCCCAAGGCGGCAGAAGCGCTGATTGAATGCGTCGAACAGGGCGCTGATCGTTGTATTCTGATCACAGACCGCAAGTTTGCTGCTGCAGACACATTGGCCACTTCATACGTGTTAGCGCGGGCGATTGAAGCGCTGCAAGAGGAGGGTCCTATCGACCTCTATCTCTTTGGGCTGCAGGCCATCGACGGCGACACCGCGCAAGTGGGGCCAGGCGTCGCCACGCGTTTGAACGTGCCGCTCATCACCTATGCCTTGCACATCGAGTCGATCGATCCAGAGGCGCGGGTCGCCGTCGTCCATCGCAAGACCGAGCGCGGCATTGAAGTGCTGCGCACGCGCTTGCCGGCGCTTCTGACCGTGCTGAAGGAAATCGCGCCGGTGCAACGCGCCCCGCTCGCGAATATGATCCGCGCGGCGCGCTATAAGCCCGAAGTATGGAGCAGCACAGACCCGGTGGCCTTTGATCAAGCGCAGATTGGCATCAGGGGATCACCGACTGTGGTCGGGCGCGCCTATACCCCTGCCCCGCGCCAAGCCGGGGATGTCATCCGGGTTTCTGAGCTGGGATTGCAGGAGTGTGTGAGACGTGCGTTACAGAATATTCAAGCATCCGGAGCCATTGACCTCGCTAGCATTGCCAGTGCGAAACGTCCCACGGACGGGAATGGAGGAGAACATTCATGACAGACGAAGCTGCGGTCAAGCGCATTTGGGTCTTCATCGAGCAAGAGGAAGGACGGGCGCATCAGGTGTCTTGGGAGCTGATGGGGGCAGCCACCAAGCTCTCCCAAGAGCTCGAAGGAAGCCGGGTGGAAGGCGTTCTGCTGGGATATAATGTGGCACATATCGCCGAGGAAGCATATCGCTACGGCGCAAGCCGGGTGTACTTGATCGATGATCCAGTGCTCGAAAAATATCGCAATTTGCCATATTCAATCGGCGCCAGCCAGCTGGTGCAGAAATACAAGCCCGAGATCTTCTTGATTGGGGCGACCACGTTGGGTCGCGATCTAGGCAGTTCAATCGCTACGCGCGTGCGCACCGGTCTGACTGCCGACTGTACTGAGCTAGCCATCGATCCCAACCTGAAGATCTTGGCGGCCACGCGTCCTACCTTTGGGGGCAACCTGATGGCCACTATCCTATGCCGCACCCATCGTCCCCAAATGGCCACCGTCCGCCCCCGTGTGCTCCCCTTGCCCGAGCCACTGCCCACCGCCACCGGCGAGCTCATCCGCGAGCCCCTCGATCTCAGCGAGGACGACATACCCGTCCAACACGTGGGATTTATCCCGCGTACGGGAGGGCTCAACATTGAATATGCCGACGTCATCGTCGCAGGCGGACGTGGACTCGGGAGCCCGGATGGCATCAAATTGCTGGAAGAGCTGGCCAACCTCTTGGGCGGTGTGGTAGGCGTGTCACGTCCCCTGGTGGATGCCGGCTGGATCAGCTACGAACATCAGGTCGGCCAAACCGGCAAGACGGTGCGTCCCAAGCTCTACATCGCCGCCGGGATCTCCGGTGCGGTACAACATCGCGTGGGGATGGCAAACTCCGACTTCATCCTGGCCATCAACACCGACCCCAACGCCCCGATCTTCCAGATCGCCAGCTTGGGTATCGTCGGAGATCTGTACGAGGTGATCCCCGAGCTGATCAACCAAGTCAAAGCAATCCACCAGGGAACCGAGAGGAGCTAGAGCATGGCGAACAAACTGACCTTTGATGCCATTGTTGTCGGCGGTGGTCCGGCAGGCACGTCGGCGGCGATCACCATGGCCCGAGCCGGACTGCAGACGATCTTGATTGAGCGCGGACGTTTCGCCGGCGCCAAGAATTTCTTCGGCGGTGTGCTCTACACCCACGCACTCGACGCAGTGCTCCCCGACTGGCAGTCACGTGGGCCAGCGCTCGAACGCCCGGTGACCGATACGGGCTACTGGCTGCTTTCACCCGACAGTGTGTTGCGTTTTACCCAGAAAAGTGAGCGCTTCAAGAAAGTCCCCGCCGAATCCTATACCGCCCTGCGGGCCAACTTCGATCCTTGGTTCGCTCAACAAGCAGTGGATCTGGGGGTCTTGGTCATCACCAAGACGACGGTCACCGGATTCTTACGTGATGAAAAAGGGCGCGTGATCGGGGTGACCACCGACCGGCCGGATGGGGATGTCTATGCGCCGGTGGTGATCATCGCCGAAGGAGTGAACAACCTGCTTACCCAACAACTCGGCCTGGCCAAAAGTGACCTGCCGCCACGCTTTGTCGCCCTTTCGGTCAAGGAGTACCTCGGATTGCCCGAAAAGGAGGTAGAGGCACGCTTCGGCTTGAGCGGACCGGATGAAGGCGTGGCCATTGATGTGTTCGGCGATGCGACGCTGGGGCTGCCAGGCACCGGCTTTATCTACACCGATAGGGCCGGTATTTCAATCGGTTGCGGTCTGCTGCTGGAACAGCTCGTCATCAACAACCTAAAGCCCTATGAGATCCTGGCTCGTTTCAAGAATCATCCGATCATCAAGCCCTACCTGGAAGGGGCAGAACGGCTGGAATATGGGGCTCACTTGATCCCCGAAACCGGTTACGACCGCATGCCCACCTTGTACACCGATGGGGTGATGGTGGCCGGCGACGCAGCCGGCATGGTGGATGCGCTGCACCGGGAAGGCACCAATCTGGCGATGATCGCCGGCAAAATAGCCGGGGAAACCGCTGTTGAGGCACACAAGCAAAGAAATTTCTCGGCGGAATTCTTAAAAGAATACCGGCGCCGCTTGCAGGACAGCTTTGTGCTCAAGGACCTCAAGCAATACCGCCGGATGACCGATTTTCTCGACAGCACTCCCCACTTTATGGAAACTTATGTCAATTTCGCCAACGAGGCGGCATACCGTTACTTCACCGCCCATGGTATGGCCAAGCGCGATATGGAGAAGGAGATCATCCGTTTGTTGACTAGAAGGCGTTCGTTCTTGGGTGTCGCTGTAGATATGATCAAATTGCTACGCGGTATGAGGGGATGACTATGAGGGAGAAAAAGCGCACTACACTCAATCCAGCCTTGGCAGCCACCTTACCACCCACCAACGTGGATGATCTGCTCGTCAGTGTGAAATACTACGTGGATGAAGAATACGCTCACATCCGCATCAAAGACGACAAGGTCTGTGCCGATTGTCCCCATCGACCGTGTCTGGATTTCTGCCCAGCGGGTGTATTCACCCAGGACCGCACCGGCAAGATTCTGGTGGGCTATCAGGCCTGTCTGGAGTGTGGCAGCTGCCGAATTGGTTGCCCATATCAAAATGTGGATTGGAATTTGCCACGCGGTGGTTATGGGGTGGCCTACAAGTTCGGCTGATCTGGTTTAAGAGGAGAGATCCCCATGCGTGAAGAGGCGATTCTGAAGATCGATCAGGCCGCAATTGCGCTTTTGCAGGCCCTCGAGGCCTATGGCGGTGAATTGCAATCCTGTCTGGCAGCGCAAGAGCTGGAGAGGGTGCGCACCGAGGTTGTGAATCTACGCCAAACCTTGTTGGGTTTGGAGATGGGCATTCTCTACCAGGACTGGGATTCCGCCGATGAAGAGGTGAAGCGCAAGCTCGCTGATGTCTGTCGTGAAGCGATCCCCATCTCGGAGGCAGCAGCCCGCCTGAAGCAGGACGCAACCGGACTCGCGGATCCAAAAGGGACCAACACGTAGGCGACTATTCCCAGCGAAAGACAAACTCTTCGCTGTTGGGACTCAGCTGCGTGGCGGTGCCATCCGGGTTCTTTCTTTCGACATACACATACCAGCGATAGAGCAATGCCGGGCCGTCCGCTTGATAGTAGAAGCGTTCCGGCACTTGCCAGGTGGTTTCCTTGATGTTGTCTCCCTGGTACACCGGTTGTCCCTGTTGCAGATAAATCAGCCGCACCGCGTACCATTCGTCCTCGGCCAAGGGGCCAACTGGTTCCCATTTGAGATAAGCTAACCGCCCGCCGACCTTGCCGCCGTTCTCCGGCTCGAGCAGCTTCGGGGCAGGGTACTTATACGTGGGTTGGGGGGGCTCAGCCGGCACCGGCGTGTCGGTTGGCACGCGCCGCGGAGTCGGCGGAGGCTCCGGAGTGGGGGTAGCTGTGACCACGATAATGATCGGCGTGGGGGTAGGAGGCGGCTCGATGATCGGAGTTGGCGTCTCCGTCGGCATCGGGGTAGGCGTTGGTGTCTCCGTTGGCACCGGTGTCGCCGTGGAGGTTGCGGTGGGCGTGGGAGGCGGTGTTTCTGTTGGCGTCGGGGTCGGCGTGGCAATGGCGCTCACCAACCCGGCCGGAAGGGCTTGGGCAAGCCATCCCGGGCCCGCTCCACCGCCGCCAACAAGCCACACGATCCCCCAAATGGACGCCGCACAGCACGCGATCACCAGCAGGACCGCCGCGGCTGCGAGCAGCGGAGAAATCGGCCGCCGTCCTTCCTCTACTGTTGACGCTTCGATGGGCTGCGACACACGGGGCGGCACAGCTCTGGGCGCAGGTGTCCTGGGTGCGCTCGGCTTCACCGTCGGCGTCGGCTTAGGGGCGGCCGGGCGTGACACACGCGACCGTGCCACGACAGCCGGGCGCACGGGGCGCGGCGGCGGGGGCGGAGGTGACGGAGGCGCCGGCTGCACCGGCGCAGGACGCGGCGGCGCGGAAGGCGTCGGCGCGGCCGGCTCAGCCCGCCGCACGACTGTCTCCGGTAGAGTGGTGGGCGCCGCAGACCCTTCGGGAGGCGGTGTGGCCACGTGTGATGGTTGCGGCTTTGCCAGCGGCGACCAACCCTCATCCACCGCGGCCAGCTCTTGGCGCAGCGCCTCGATCTCCTCCAGGCTGGTCGCCCCTTTCGGAAGAGCCTCAGGCGCTTCCGCCTCGCCGGGGAAGGGCACGACACCCGCCGGTGCCGCGGGCGCCGCTTGGTCCGACGCCACCGCCTTCTCTTCCACCACGACGCCTAGAATCTGCTCAATGATCGAGGTGTCCAGACCCTCCCATTCGCTCCCTGGGAACAGATGATCGTTAGGACCGTCCGGCCTGACCACCAGCCACGCAATCAACGCGCGCTGCGTCTGCTCATCGAGCACAAGCTCCTGGGGTTTCTCGGGAGCGTCCCCTGGGGCATATGCATCTGTCGCGAGCGCCAAGGAACGTGTCGCCAGATGCACGTCGCTCAGCCGGAGCGAAGAAATTTGTTGCGGTGTCAGGCCCAAGGCACGATTTAGGGCCCGTATCGTCTCATCTCGTATCTTTTCTAACGATGATCCAGCGTCTTCAGCCATCGCAACTTCCGGTGTTGAAAAGGATTGGACCAGGCTGTCCAGCGCTCACCTTTTCCTGCGGCGCAACAGCAGGATGAGGAATAGCACCCCTGTGGTAACTTGCCAGAACCAGGCCAGATCGCCGGGCCCACCTGGTCCGGTGCACGGCCGGGTGCGCAATATCTTAATGAGGCGGAGGTGACGCGTGGCGTGGGCTAACTCCTCATTGGTCATGCCATGAGGCTCCAGTCCGGCCGCACGGGCGAACAGACCGCTGTGGAGCAGCACCTGCCTCAGGAGAGGAATGCGCAGCCGCGGGTCGGTCACCTCCTCTGCAATGCCAGCCCACCAGCTATCCGGCAGCCATATCTCGACCTCGGGATTCGTGTTGACTTGATGATGCCAGCCACATCGGTCACCAAACATGGGCAAACAGTATACTTCTCCGTCCACCAGCGCATAGTGAACCGGCATGCGGTGATGGCGACCACCTTTGCGCACCGCATGTCTCAAGATCATCACCTGCCCTACAAGGGACGACCACAGCGGCATCCAATGCCCCAGCCCCAGCCGCCAAGCGAGCACAAGGAGTCCATTGAAAGGCGCCAGGGTCATAGGCCAGCTCGGACCACTGCTCGGATGGGAACCGTTCATCCGGTGAGCGCTGCCTCCGTTTCTTCCCTCACCCTATGGCGACATCCAAAGGGCATCGCGCTGGTGACCGTCACCTATGCTACTCGATCAAGCCCATTTCATTGTAAATGCGAAGCACGCATTCGTGCAAGTATCTCCACTCCGTAGTGCAGCCGACATCCCCGGTTGGGCAATCTTGCTGAACGGACCGATTATGGATACCATGGAAAATATAACCTCACATACGGGGGGACACCTTGTGGGAAAGCGAGGCAAGCACACGGTGAAAGTACTGTTGTTGGAAGACGTTGAGAATTTGGGCCAGGCTGGCAGCGTGGTCTCCGTGGCCGATGGCTACGCGCGCAACTTCTTAATCCCCCGCAAACTGGCGCGAAGCGTGACCGAGGGTTCTCTCAAAGAGCTCGAGATATTGCGCCAGGCAGCCGAACGCAAACGCCAACGTCAGCTGAACGATGCACAGGAGCTGGCACGCCGGCTGGACGGTTTGACGCTCACCTTCCGCGCGCGCGCCGGCGAAAAAGGCAAGCTGTATGGTTCGATCACCACCGCCGATCTAGCAGCAGCACTGCAAGAACGCATCGGACACGCAATTGATCGGCGCAAGATCGTCACCCAACCCCTGCGCCAACTGGGTCAGCACGAGGTGGAGATCCATCTGATGGCCAATGTGGTGGCCCGGATTAACGTGGTGATCGAGCCCGAGGAGGCCGCTGAGGCAGAGACGGCTCAGAGCGCTTCATCGAAAAATTGATGAAGAATGGGCACATTCTATCAACGGGAGAGATCAGGCCCTGAAAATCAGACGTGATTTCCAGGGCCTGATATTTTGGAGAAGCTAAGTCCTGAGCTGCTGATAATCCCAATCGATGCTGTCCAAGTAACGAATGAATTCCACCACAGCGTTCACCAGCACCTTGCGCATCGCTGCTCCCTTTTCCTTGGTGGCCTTGCTCGGATCTCCTGTCGCACCGGTGTTGGTCAATTCGCTGAACTTCCATTTCAGATCGGCGTGTGGAGGCAATTGGGGCACCACGCCCCGGGCATATTCCATCTCCACCAAGTGGGGGAAGAGCTCGAGGGCAATGCTCGTCTCGCCCTCGCCGGCATGGCCCAGTCCGTTCCACACCTCGAAAGTGCCTGGCGGCAGCAGCTGACCCGCGGTGATCCACCAAGCATCCTGCACCGCGATCTTCATCTCCGGATGGGCCACCTTCACGCTACGTGTCGCAATCTCGATAGGAGCGCTGTTGCCATCGTGCCCGTTGAAGATGAACACGCGATAGATGCCCTCGCGATGCAGCGACAGCAGGATATCGCGCAGCAGCTCGGTCATCGTCTCGTAGCGCAGGGAGATAGTGAAGGGAAAGTCCTTGTAGTGCTCGCTCATGCCGTAATAGAGCGGTGGCAACAGCAGCATATCGTCGAAATGATCAGCCACTTCCTTGGCCAGCAAGTAGCTGACCAGACAGTCTGTGCCGAAGGGCAAGTGGTCGCCGTGATTTTCTAGCGAACCCACGTTGAACATCGCTTTGGTGAACTTGTGTGTTTTATATTTGTGTCCGTTGAGCTCTTCTGCTTGATAGACTGGCATAGACTACTCCTATTATCTACCCATACTTGGATTCCAAAATGGGGCGATCAGCGGCCACACAGCCGCTGATCGCCAAATATTTCAGCACAACGTTGCTACACGGGACACCATCTCACTCTGGCGTGAACTCTTTGACGAAGGAGTAGACGCCGTCTTGCACCTTGATGATCGTCACCGACTTCTTCGGCACCCGCTTGCCTGGCTCATAACTGATGACACCCGTCACCCCCTGGAAGTCCTTCGTCTCCGCCAGCGCATCCCGGATCGCCTTCGGCTCCGCCGAGCCAGCCCGCTTGATCGCGTCGGCGATCAGCATCATCATATCATAGCCCAGCGCAGCAAAGGCATTCTCCGGCGCCCGGCCATATTCCTCTTTGTAAGCCTTGACAAAGTTCTGCACCTTGGGGTCCGGGTTGTCCAAGGCAGCGTGCGTCGAGTAGTACACCTCGTCCGCGTTCTCCCCCGCCACCTCGGCAATCAGCGGCGTGTCGAAACCATCCCCCGACAAAATCGGTTGCGTCAACCCCGCCTCGCGGATCTGCTTGGTGGTGATCCCCGCCTCGTTGGGAATCGCCGAGACAAACAACACATCCGGCTGCGGCGACAACGCCTTCAGACGTGCAATCTGCGCCGAGAAGTCGGTATCACCCGACTGATATTTGTCCTCCAGCACAATCTCACCACCCAGCGCAGTGAAGCGCTCCTTGAAGAAGGCCGCCAGCGCCGTGGTGAAGTCATACGCCTGGTCCACCAACATCCAGCAGGTCTTGGCGCCCAGATCCTTGACCGCAAACTCAGCCACTGCATAGGCCTGGGCATCGTCCCCAAACGGGGTCATAAAGAAATAGTCGCCAATTTGCTCCGGCAACGTCGGCAACGTCGCCCCCGCGGTGACGAACGGGATGCCCGCCGCCTGGGCAATCGGACCAGCCGCCAGAGCATAGGTGGAGTCGTTCAACCCGCCAATCGCCACCACCTTGTGCACGTTGATCATCTCCGACACCGCATTGGTCACCGCCGTCTGGTCCGTCTTGCCATCGATGGCGACGATCTCCACCGGCCGCCCCAGCAGACCACCCGCCTCATTGATCTGCTTCGCCGCCAACTTCATCCCGTTCAGCCCCGGCGCGTCGATCGACGACATGCCACCCGTCACATTGTACATCCCACCAATCTTGATCGGCTCGGCTGCCAACGTCTGGCCGAACGGTGCCAGGCTGAGCACCAAACATACCAACAGCAGTGCACTCAGTATGCGCTTCATGGTTGTCCCCTCCTTTTGCTTGTGGAATGATGAGCTGAGACCTGGTCGAACCAAGAAGTGTACCATTTCAATCGTGGTCCTGGCATCCCCTCCTTTCTATCCGGCGGTATCGACGCGGGCGCGAGGTAATGCCCGTTGCCTGTCGAACAGGCGCGGCAACTGCACCTCACGACCTCCCAGCAGACCCTGGCGGCGGAAGATCATCACCAGGGTGATGGTCACGGCGATGATGATCTGGCTCAATCCGTAAAGTGGATGACCGCCCAAAGACAGGTTGGTCTCCACATGACGCAGAAACTCGGGCACCAGGGTCATCACTGTTGCCCCCAAGATCGAGCCGCTGATCGAACCCATCCCTCCCACGACCAACATGACCACCACGTTGAAGGTGATCAGGAAGGAAAATGAATGGGGTGTGATTGCGGTGATCAGGTGGCCCCATAACGCACCGGCAATGCCGGCGAAGAAGGCGCCGACACAGAACGCCAGCATACGGTGGGCGGTCACATTCACACCGCGTGCCGCCGCGGCGGTGGCATCCTCGCGAATTGCGATCATCGCCCGTCCATAGGACGAGTTCACCAGCCGCCAGATGACATAGACGGTCACCAGCGCCCATCCGAACACCCACCACAAGTTGGTAAAGGCGGGCAGGCCGTTGATCCCCTTGGCGCCGCGGGTGACGGCCGTCCAGTTGATCGCCACCACGCGCACGATCACCATCAGGCCCAAGGTAGCGACAGCCAGATAGTGCCCGCGCAAGCGCAACACCGGAATGCCCACCACTGCCGCCACCAGCGCGGCCAGCAATCCCCCCAGGATGGTGGCGAGCACAAACGGCACTTCGAGCTGGCTCAACCACATCGGCAGCTGTGGCATCATGCTCGCCTTGGAGGCGGGTGGTAGCGTGAGCACTGCGGACAAATACGCCCCGATGGACATAAACGCGGCGTGACCCAACGAAAAGTCCCCCACAAAACCGTTGGTCAGATTGAGACTAACTGTCAGGATGATGTTAATGAAGACAACGGAGAGGATGCGCTGGTAATAGTCATTCAGCATCGATTGTGCCAGGAACACCAGCCCGGTCAGCAGCGCCAGATAGAACAAGGCATTCTTGCTCATAGCGGCTCAGCCCTCCCTCTCGGCACCAGTAGCCAGCAAGCCGCGCGGGCGTATGAGCAAGACCAGCAACAACAGGGTGAATACGAAGGCATCCCGATAGCCTGAGAGTTCGGGTGGGAGAAAGCCCACGAAGAAAATCTCGGCAAAACCCAGCAGATAACCGCCGAGCATCGCCCCCGGGATGCTGCCGATACCTCCGATCACCGCGGCCACGAAGGCTTTCAAACCGGGCAGAAAGCCCATAAAAGGTTCGATCGAGCCGAAGCGCCCGGCCCACATAAAGCCGGCTGCGGCCGCCAACGCCGACCCGATGGCAAAGGCATAGGCGATCACTTGGTTGATATTAATACCCATCAAGCGCGCGGCACGCAAGTTCTCGGCGCAGGCCCGCATCGCGATCCCCACGCGTGTGCGAGTGACGAACAGAGTCAGAAGAACCATCAGAAACACCGCCAAAGCCACGCTGACGGCGTCCAAGGTGCTGAAGCTCACGACGCCCAACTTTTGCTGGGCGATCAACTCCTGGGGCAAGCGGAAGGCACGCGGCTGCGCGCTGAGCGTCATTATTGTACCGTTCTGAATGACACTGCTCACTGCCAAGCTGGTGATCAGCATGGCCACCTCTGGGGCACCGCGCAGCGGTCGGTAAGCGAGGCGTTCGACCAACACTCCTACGCCGCCCACGATGATCATCGGCAGCAACACCGCCGCACCCAGCGGCAGTGCGGTGTTCAGCAATAGCGCAAGTGCCAGGTAGGCGCCCACCATCAGCAGGTCGCCATGGGCAAAGTTGATGAGCCGCAGGATGCCATAGACAATGGACAGGCCGATCGCCACCAGCGCATAAATGCTGCCCAGGGTGAGGCCGTTGACAAGCTGCTGCGCAATGTAGGGCAGAGAGAACACCGGTCAGCCTCCTAAATAGGCCTTTTTGACTTCTTCGTTGCGTGCCAATTCCTGTGCCGGTCCGGACAACTTGATAGTGCCAGTCTCCAGCACATAGGCACGGTCGGCAACGCGCAACGCCTGATAGGCGTTTTGCTCTACGAGGAGCACCGTAACTCCTTGGGCGCGCAGCTGCTGGATCACCTCAAAAATGGTGTCCACCAACATCGGTGCCAGCCCTAGCGACGGCTCATCCAACAACAGCACCTTAGGGCGGCTCATCAGAGCGCGCGCGATGGCCAACATCTGTTGTTCCCCTCCGGAAAGGGTGCCAGCCAGCTGGCGTCGTCGCGCGGCCAAGATAGGAAAAAGCTCCTGCACCCATGCCAGGTCTTGTGCCACCCGCTCCCGATCCCGCCGATGATAAGCCCCCATGAGCAGGTTCTCCATCACTGTCAACCCGGTAAAAATCTGGCGTCCCTCCGGGCAATGAGAGATCCCACGCCGCACAATCTCATGCGGGGCGAGATAGGTGATGTCCTGTCCTTGAAAGCGGATGGTGCCATGGCGCGGCCGGAGAATACCGGAGATGGTGAGCAACGTGGTGGTCTTGCCGGCACCGTTGGAGCCGACGATGGTCACCAGCTCGCCTTCATCGACCTGCAACGAGATGCCCTTGAGGGCTTGAATACTGTCATAATAGACGGACAGGTTCTCAACTTCCAACAGCATAGCGCGCTCGACCCTTTCTGTTATGCGCGCTGCAATAAAGTGCTCATCGGCTGGCTATGACCCAGGTAGGCTTCGATCACACGCGGGTTGGCTTGGATCTCCGCCGGAGTGCCCTCGGCGATCACCTCTCCATAGTTGAGCGTTTGGATACGCTGACAAATGCCCATGATGACGCGCATATCGTGCTCAATGATGACGATGGTGAGGTCGAATTCCTTGTGAATATGATGGATGAGCCCCATGAGCTCTTCCTTTTCGCTGGGGTTCATACCCGCCGCCGGCTCGTCCAGGAGCAGCAAGCTTGGGC
>JANXAX010000420.1 GCA_025062175.1 Anaerolineae bacterium
GCGTGTCCACGCAGATATCGCCAACCCGTAAGAAACGGCCAGGCTGGGTCTGCAGCGCTTTTTTGATGCGATAGCTCAGCTGACGTGGTGAAAAAGGCAGCACGAGATACGCGTCTCCACGCAGCTGTTGCCCCAACGTCGCATCGTCAGAAATGATCAGGCGTGGAATCGCAAGGTCGGAACGATCGAGCGCCTCGCAAACCCTTTGTGCCTGAGCCAAATTCCCGGTGGCGTTCACGATGACAAGGTCCGGCCATTCGGCATGGGCTTTTGCGATTGCAGTATAAGGATCGCTCGCATGGATGACTGTATGTTTGCGTTTGCTCAGAATCTCGCCAGTTGTGCCGCGTGCAGCCGCTTCGTCTCCCTCGACGAGCAACACCAGCAGCAAATTCATAAGGCACTTCTTCCTCATGTGGACACTTAGAAACGGACTCCCCGCCGAGGCTGCTGGGGGATAGGTCGACGAGATGCACAGCCCCCAATACCTCCCGCCACTCGCGCGCATTATAGCGCTGCGCATTCGGTCGTGGCAACCGCACCTTTCCCTTATTTTCTCCCCCTACCCAGCCAAGCAGTTCGTAGTCAGCTGAATCCATCACACACAACCTATAGTGATCAAAGAGCAGATAAGGCCCATATCTAGCGAAGATCGGCTTGGTTGTTCGAGCCGCTCACCCACCTCTTTCGTTTCGAGCCAGGGATTCGTCGCTCAAACCATTCTCAAACTTTGTCGCTCCTGTCTTGCTGTCATCCTGACCACTTATGTTGGGAATCCAACGGGCGAAAACGAGATAGCCAGTATGTCCTACCATAATGTCGGCGGGGCGCAACCGCTCCGCTACCGGCTTGTACGCACGCAAGAGGATCTCTTCCACTTCAATGTCAAAGAAATGATAAGTCTCCAGGCCCGTGATCAACTGGCTCACCTGATTGGCGGTGGGCATCAACGATCCGAAAAAGCCGCCTGGTTTCAGCGCTTGCGCGGCTTGCGGTAGATAGTCCCAAGGTGTGCGCACATCTAGGAAGAGAGCATCCACTTCAGTTTCTTCAAAACCTTCAGCAATGTCTTTCAGCTTGAACTCCACCCATTCTTGCAATCCCAGCTGGGTGATGTTTCGGATGGCGAGGCGCTGCATCTCCGGACGATTTTCATAGGAGTAGACCCGTCCAAGTGGAGCGACTGCCCGCGCCAATGCGATTGTCAAGCCTCCACTACCACTGCCTGCCTCAATGACCCGCACGCCAGGGTGGATGTTCATCTTGAGCAAAATGTAGCCGGCCTCCTTAGGATAGACAATCTGGCTCTGACGACGCATGTGCAGGATGAGGTCATGCGTGGAGGGCTGCAACACCCAAAACGGCCTCCCCAACTGGGTCTTGATGACACGCCCCCAAGGCTGCCCGATGATCGCATCATGACGGATGATCCCCTCGTGGGTATGTAGAGCGTCACCAGCCCGCAACAGCACGATAAAGCGTTTGCCACGGGAGCTGATCAGCAGTGCCGGCTCCCCTTCCCTTGCTAAACTGCTCACGCGTCCTTCCCAGCCTCATTTAAAGGGAGCAAACGCACCAGTCGGTTCATCCAGCGCAGTAATTCGGTTGAAGAACCACTCTGAATCTCGGAGAAGGCAAAACTCACCAACACGTGCGGAGCATGGGCACGTACCGCCACGCGGTGTGGGGTATAACGCGCCGTGACCACATGATTGAGAAGTTCCTCCATATGTTGGGCGGATAAGTGACCATCCGGACAATAGAGGTGATAAGTGCCACGCCTTGCTGCCAAAGGCCATTGCAGTCGCTCCGCCTGGGCTTTTCCGCGACGACCCAGCTCCCGGGTAGGGTCGACGATCTCCAACCCGATGCGTGGTGAATGCCGCAGCGTGAAATGGAAGAACACAACATCAGAGTTGCGATGTAGCCGTTCCCACAGCCAAATCGGCCATACCTCGCGCGAAAGCAACACGACCGAAGCGGTGACCACGGAGAAAGGCGCACGCGCTTGGAGGACCTTGACGCGAAAGGCGGTGCGATTCACCGCCTGGACCAACGGTGTCCCTCCCAGCGTGCGCATGCCCGGCTCAAGCCAGGCGCTGATGGCACGCGCCCGCCCTCGGTTCACGGCACGCCCGATCAGGTAACCAATGATAAGGATGCTGGCGAGCGTGACGATGAATAACGTAAACGGATCATCCAGCGTAAGAGGTGCAAACAATGTCCGCTCTCCGAGTTCGAGCCCGATAATTCTGAGCACACCTCACCGATTGCCCACCTGCTCAGTCAGCACAATTTCTTGTTGGTGG
>JANXAX010000421.1 GCA_025062175.1 Anaerolineae bacterium
GATGCGGTCGGAAGGCAACGTCTCAAAGTAGGCGGTATAATCCTCCGCGGTAAAGCCGTTGAGATGTCCACCGTTCTTGTTGATCAACCGCATGATGCTCCCTTTGGGAAACGTGGGAGTGCCCTTGAACATCATGTGTTCCACCCAATGCGAAATGCCGGTGCGGCCAGGGATCTCGTTGCGGGAGCCGACGCGGTACCACACCCAACAGGTGGCGACCGGTGCACTATGCACCGGTCGCACGAGAACTTTCAGACCGTTGGACAGTCCAAACTCGATCGTCTCTAAGTGGTGTCCCATCTTATCTCACTTATCGCGTGATCGGGTTTGCTCCTAAATGTTAACAGTTCAGCTCCATAGCTGACGGGATCTGGGTGTCATTGCTCCGTCTCCAGCTTGGGTGCCTCCACCAGGACAGGGCCACGGCCGGGTATTTCCTTGTGATGGCCATCGCAGAAGGGGAACTTCTCTGAAGCAAAGCAACGACACAGCGCTACGCGCTCACCCGGTTCCAGCTTGATAAGATGACGCGGATGTTCTTCGGTGCCAGTCGATTCGACTTGTGCCATCGGCGCTTCCTCCCAATTCCTCAACACGATTATCGGACCAAATTTAGAGTGTCTTAAGCGTACCATATATGTTGATTTTAGACAAGGCTGGATAGAGCACATCCTCCCCCGGTTACGTCTCGCGGCGTGGCAAAGCTACGCTGGCGAGCACGGCGGAGAGTAGGAAGAGCAAGCCGCTAGCGGCAAAGGTGGCGCGCAAGCCCCCTGCCATCGCAATGCCAGCGCCCAGTATCGGGGCAGCTGCGCGCGCCGCCGAGGAGATCGAGTTGTCCAATCCATACAGGTTGCCTTCCTCGCCATGGCGTCCATAACGCGCCAACAAGGCGCTAAGGGTGGGCACGACACCACCCAAGGTCGCCCCGCTGAGCATCTGGAGGACGAAAAATTGCCAGGCATTGGTCACACAGCTCTGAAGCAGGTAGAGCAATGCAGCAGCCAACAGACTGGCGTGCAGCACCCGGCGTTGTCCGATCCGGTCGCCCAGCCGGCCCAGGTAGAGGGCGCTGCCGATGCTGGAGGCGGAGGTCAATCCGACCGTGACCCCTGTGAACGTGCCCACCGGAGCGCCAGAAGACAACAACGCCTGGATGAACAGGGGTGCAACTGGCTGGATCAGCGTCTGACCGACGGTGGCCGTGAAGCGCAGTATATAGCAGACCTTGATACCTGGACGGCATAACAGTTCCCGCCAGCCACTCAAGAATCCTACACTTCGTCCTATAGCGGATGCGGCGGGCTTAAATTGCTCCTGCACCCCAAGCCAGATGAGCAGCCCGGAAAGGAACAGCAGCGCGCCGGTCACGAGAAAGGGCATGCGAAAGCCCGCTAGGTCGGCCAGGGCGCCCCCGACTAAGGGGCCCACCGCCACGCCAGCCCAGAAGCCGACTTGCAGCAGCCCCATCGCATACCCGATGCGCTCGCGTGGCGCCTCGCCGGCCACCAGCGCATTGGCTGCCGAGATGGTGCCGGTAATCAGTCCCTGGAGGGCACGCAGCAGCGCCAGCTCCTCGGCCGAGCGCACAAAGGCCATCAGGCCCAGGAGCACGGCACCGCCGAACATCGCCCGCTCGAGCATCAGCTTGCGCCCGTAGCGGTCCGACAAGGCGCCCCATATCGGTGAGGCCAGCGCCATGGTAAGTGCCTGACTGGAGAAGGCCATGCCGGCCCAGAACTCCAGGCTCAACCCCGTCCGAGTGCCCAAATACTGGACATAGAGAGGGAGGAAAGGAAAGATGAGCGAGAATGCCATCGCCGAGACGAGCTGGCCCAAGAAGGCGATGTAGAGCGTGCGTCGCCAACGTTCCACGGGAGGCGGTTGCCGAATCGGGCATGACAAAGAAGGTCGATCCTGCCTATGGAGTGGCTTAGTTCGCTACTTAAAAAAGTGGGGATATCCGACATGCCCACCTGGGAACATGGGGAAGGGGGGAGTCGAACCCCCACGCCTTGCGGCACATGATCCTAAGTCATGCTCGTCTGCCAGTTCCGACACTTCCCCGAGGAGTGAGAACCCTACACAACCCCATCCCTGTGGGAAAGGGCTATCAGGCCACCCAGGACGATGGATATCTTTAGATTACCATATGCTTTGATTTTGCGCAAGATCGCCCAAAAGTTCAACGGTTTACACGACAGGTGCTGATGCGCCCGCGCATACCGCTTCATCCCGTGCAGGCCGCTCCCCCGCACAAGGCGGCCATGATCAGCAACGCCAGCAACCTGACCATGAGGATAGCCTCG
>JANXAX010000422.1 GCA_025062175.1 Anaerolineae bacterium
GGGTGCTCAGATCACCCCATACCCATCCCCGACAACCCCTGAGAAAGGTTGGGAGAGATTTGAGCGTCTTTCTTTCAACCACGCCGCTGCAGTGTCTCGGCTACAGCGCGTGTGTTTTCCTCCAGTGCCAGTAATAGGTCGATCAACGAACCAAGGCCATACAACGCCAGGGCGTGTAATCCACCCCCCAGGACGACGAGGATGACCACGACCAGGCTGCCGATGCCGGGGATCAGCATCATGCCTGGCCACACGCCCCAACCCCACCACGGCAGCAGGCGTGGCCGGCTGAAGGGGTGTTCCGGCTCGAAGAGCGTCATGGCGCTCACCCCGAAGACCAGGTTAAGGCAGATGCCCAAGATCACCAACGCGACCAGGGCGCCCACGACCACCCCGGCCACCTTGCACAGGGTGGCAATGATGCGCAGGACGCGGTAGCGCCTCTCGACCAACGATACACCTCCTTGCATCGCATCCAAGCCGCGACTCTCTCCGCGCCGCGAGCGCCAGGGAGCGTTTTGATCCTCCTTCATCCCAGCCCTCTTCCACCCAGCTTATCGTCACCCATACGTCCAGCGCTTCAATGCGCCGCGCACGGGTTTGCGGCCGGGAGCGGCACACCCTCTCGGCGGACTTGCGTCGCCAGCCCACTAGGTGGATGCGCTAGGCGTAGGTCTCCGCCGGCTGATATGTCCCCGTCGCCGCGGCGGCCAGCTGGCCAAACCAATGCCCGGTCACCAGGTAGGCCCAGAACTGGGTGAAGATGATGCCCACCAGGCAGGCGATCAACCCCAGCGGCGCCAGGAAGCTGAGCACCAGCCAGCTCAGGATCAAGACGATGAGATAGGCGCCCAGATTGGCGCGCATCACCCCCAGCCAGCCGTTGAAGCCCAGCGTGGCACCGAAGCTGCCTGTCTCGGCGAAGCGCACCGTCAGCCCCGGGCTGATCACCGCGAGGAAGAGCGCCCACACCCCGATCCCACAGCTCAGGCAGATGCTGGCGACGGCATAGGCACCCGCCAGATCCTCGGCGCTGCGACCGTTTCCCGTCACACCGAGCATCATGCCGGCGGCAACCTGTAAACACGCCAGCAGAAGGATGGGCAGAGCATAGACCAGATAGACCAGGAAGAGGTACAGGCCACTCACGAAGTACGCGCCGAATTGATCCCACTCCGGCAGTGGCAGATCCTGTCCGTCGCGCACATTGCGCACCACCTGGATCATATAGCCGAGTGCGGCGAAGTTGACGATGGGGATGAGCGAGATCACGCCGCCGATGAGGATTTTCTTGAGCCAGTCCCTGTCCTGAAACATGTAGGTGAACGCGATGCCGATATCCATGCTGCCAAAGCCTCCTTGTGCCGTTACGCGAGTGATGTGTTCTCCCTGCCGGCGTGGCGACGACGGACAGGGGGTAGCCAGGCCGGAGCGCGCCGCTGCACCTGCTTGCCGTAACACGGCGATTATAACAGCTCGCCAGGGCGAGTGCCAATCTGCTATCTCCCTCGCGCCGGATATATTTCCATTTTGGGGAAGAGCCAAGGCGAACCGAGCCGCGCGCGTCCACCCTAACCGGCCGGCAGGCTCAAGCCCGCGGCTGTTACCTCAAGTCGGCTGAAGCCGACTCCATCCGGCGCCCGCCGGCCAGCCTGTAGGACTTGGGCTACCCGCCCAGGGCTTCTGCCCTGCGGTGCAGAATGACTCCCTGTCACCCCCTGCTCCCTCTCCCACCAGGGGCGAGGGGGTGTGACATCATCCCCTGCCCCTCTTCCGCAGCTGCGGGAGAGGGACGTTGCATCCGTTGTGGGGTATGGCTGAGGTGGAGCGCCCTCCATTGCGGGAGAAGGCCGAGGTGAGCGGGATCCTACCGCTCCTTCATGGTCGCGGCGTGGATACTCGGTGCCACTGCGGGCCGCTACTTGCATTCACCCCCAATTTGAAATGCACCCCCGTGTTGTGCTCGAAAAGTTGGTCGGCACGGGTTCTCCGCTATAATAGGTTGGATATCCGCTGAGGGAGTAACGGCGATGAAACACGGTGTCCTGTCCGGTAAGAACACTATCCTTCTATCCACGCTCAGGCGCTCCTTCCCTTGGGCGTGGGCTTTGTTTTTGGCGTGTTGCGGGCTGCTGAGCGCCTGGGGCGGGGTGGCGGCTTCGCACGCTGCTGAAGCGGGGTATGCCGCGGCGACTCCTCCTCCGGTCACCCCGCCGGCGACGGCGACGCCAGAGCCCTTTATGCCGGTCATCGAGGAGTTTCGCTGCGAGCCGTGCGCTATCGACGCGGGCGAGACG
>JANXAX010000423.1 GCA_025062175.1 Anaerolineae bacterium
CCCACCCCCGGGCCACCCCGCAGGCTGATGCCAGGCGTCGCGCTCCACTCGACTGTGGCGACGATCTCCGCCCCGTGGGTGACGTCGGGGTCGTCTCCGGCGTCCTTGATCACGCTGCACGTCGCGCGGTCGGCCTGTAGCACGCAGCGATGAATGAGGAACACCACGCCGCGCCGCGCCGGCAAGTCGATGGTAATTGTCTCCACAGGTTGTCCCGTGATTAGCGCCCGTGTCGCCGCGCGTGCTGCTGCCGCCGCACAGGCGCCGGTGGTGAAACCACTGCGCAGGGGCAGCGAAGACATCGCTGGTGTCTCTCCTTCGCGATCAGAGGTGTCGACAAACTCCGCGCCCATCATCGTGGCTCTTTGCCCTGCACAGCCATCCGTAACAACGCGTTGACAATCGCCACGGCCACGCTGGAGCCACCCTTATTTCCCAGTACGGTGATGTAGGGCACCTCGAGCGTCAGCAGCGCTTCTTTTGACTCGGCCGCCTTGACGAACCCCACCGGCGTGCCGATGATCAGAGCCGGTCGGACGGCCTCTTCGCGCACCAAGCGGATCACCTCGAACAAGGCGGTCGGCGCATTGCCAACTGCCACGACCCCGCACTGCATATGCGGCACGCTGTGGCGCATCGCCGCCACGGCGCGAGTAATGCCATAACGCTGGGCCAGCTCGGCGACCTGCGGATCTCCGATCGCGCAAAACGTCCGGCCTCTAACTCGTTCCAGCAACGCGCTGGCAATGCCCACCTGGACCATGCGCACGTCGGTGACGATGGTGCAGCCGCGCTGCAGCGCCTCTATTCCGCAAGAGATCGCCTGAGGATGAAAACGCAGCGCGTCGGCAAAGGCGAAGTCAGCCGTGGCGTGGACGACGCGCAGCGCCACGGCATATTCCTGGGGCGAAAAGCGCCCTTTCTCCAGCTGGGCCTCGATCAGGCGAAAGCTCTCCCTTTCGATTTCGTGCGGCAGCATCCTACTCACCATCCTCACTTGTCAGATCGCGCTGTTCGGCATAGCCGCGCGGAGTGATCATATGATTAGCGTGGACATAGGTGGTGCTGTTGCCCACAATGATGAGCGTGTGCATATCCACCGTTGCTTCCGGCAGCCGTTCTAAGGTGGTGAGGGTCACCTGTTGCTCAGGACGATAGGCCGCCCGCACCACGCCCACTGGTGTGTCCGGCGCTCGATAGCGGCTCAGAGCGTGCAGACCTGATCGAAGACCGCGGTGCGCCGGCTGCTCTTCGGGTTATAGAGGCAGAGGACGAAGTCCGCCTGTGCCGCTGCTTCAATCCGGCGCAGGATCGTCTCGCGGGGCACCAGATAATCGCTCAGGCTGATCACCGCGAAATCGGTCATCAGCGGGGCGCCGAGCAATGCTGCGGCGGCGTTCAATGCCGAGATTCCGGGAATGACGTGCACGGGGATTTCGCCTATGCGGCGGGCCTGCAACATTTCAAGCAACAGACCGGCCATGCCGTAGATGCCGGCATCGCCGCCGGAGATCAGGGCGACGCGATGGCCCTGTTGGGCCAGCTGGATCGCTTGACGCACGCGCGCGACTTCTTGGCGCATTCCGCTGCCGATGCGCCGCACGTGCGGGGCAACCTCGGCGATGAGGCGCAGGTAGGTGTGGTAACCGACGATCACATCCGCCGACTCAAGCGCAGCACGTGCCGCCGGGGTGATGTGTTCCGGCGCGCCCGGGCCGATCCCCACCGCGATCAAACTACCGCGTGCATTCATCGGTGTCTTGCTCCCGCAGAGCCACGGCGACCGTCACGTTGGCAAACTTGCGCTTGGGCACCAGCAAGCGCTGCGCGGCGGCACCCAGCAGCGCCGCCGGCTCGGCGACGCCTGAAACTCCCAGCGCACGTTGCGCCCACGCTGAGGGATTAGGAAGCTCAATCTGCGAAGCGATCTCATGGCGGGTGTAGACCTTGAGCGGCCAATCGCGCGCGGCACACGCTTGCAATAACCCCGGCTCATCCGCCTTGTCCTCGATCGTGGCGACCCAAGCGATGCTGGCCAACGCCAGGCCGGCTTCTTGGAATGTGGTCTCGATTGCTTGCAAGATCTCCGCGGATGGCGTGTGCCGGTTACATCCCACCCCCACCACCAGGACGCGCGGATGGTAGACGACGGTCTTGGGAATGCTTTGCACCAGCGCTTCCGGTATCCGCCGGTGGGTGATGACCACGGCGGCTTCCGGGGCCGCTTGCTCCAAGTCCGCCAAAGAAGCGTAGCGCACGAGATTGGAGGGCAACGTGCTATG
>JANXAX010000424.1 GCA_025062175.1 Anaerolineae bacterium
TGCACGTGCCAACTCCTCTGGACGGCCCAGGCGTCCCATTGGGAAGGTGGCCGCAAAAGCGGCCAGCTGCTCCGGTGACATAGCATCGCGCAGCATGGGTGTGTCCGTCGGGCCCGGCGCCACTGCGTTGACTCGTACGTTGTGCTTGGCATGGTCGATTGCCATCGCCCGGGTCAACAAGGCCACTCCACCTTTTGAGGTGACGTAGGCGACCGTGTTGGCCGCCGCATCGTGGGCACCAGTGGAAGAGGTGAGGTTGACAATGGAGCCACCCCCACGCGCGATCATGTGGGGAAGCACTGCTTTGCTGACCAAGAAGGTGCCCGTCAAATTGACGGCGATCACCCGTTCCCAGTCCTGCTGGCTGGTGTCAAGCGCTGTCCCGAAGAGCAAAATGCCAGCATTGTTGACCAGAATGTCGATCCCGCCGTAGGTCTGGAGCGTGGTGTCCACCAGACATTGCACTTGGGCTGAGTCCGAAACATCTACACGCACAAAAATAGCCTCACCACCTGCTCGCCGGATCGCCGCAACTGTCTCATGACCCGCTTTTTCATTGAAGTCAGCCACCACCACCTTGGCGCCTTCACGCGCAAACAGTTCGGCGCTGGCACGTCCAATTCCTGAACCACCCCCAGTGATGATCGCAACCTTGTCCTTCAGGCGCATCGCACTTCCCTCGTTTCAGAGCAAGAAGTAGGGCTTTTCGATTTTCTCTTTGATCGCAGACAGAAAACGGGATGCCTGCACGCCGTCGAGCACCCGGTGATCCACCGTGAGCGTGAGGCTCATCCTAGGTCGTAAGGCAACCGTATCATCCGGCATGCCAACAGGTGTCTTGACGATGCTCCCTACCGCCAGGATGGCAGCCTGAGGGGGATTGATAATGGCTTCGAAGCGCTCGATCCCATACATGCCCAAATTGGAGATAGTGAAAGTGCCCCCTGATAGATCCTCGTTGGTGAAGCGCATAACCTGTGCCTTTTCTCGAAACGCCTTGAGCTCTCGAACGACCTGGGCGAGACCCTTGTGATCTGCTCCCTTGATAACCGGCACCACCAGACCGTCATCAGTCCCGACAGCGACCCCGACGTTGATTTCGCGGTACAGCCTGATGCGCCCACCTTCGAACGAGGCGTTCGCACGGGGGTGTTCCTTCAGTGCCGCAGCGACGATCTTGACGAGCAGCGCAGTGACCGAAGGGCGTTCGCCTGTCTCGGCCAGGATGCGTTCCGTCAGTGCTTCGCGCAACCAGAGCAGGTTGGTGGTATCGACAGTGACATGCAGGGTGAACTGGGGCGCATGGTGCACACTTTCCAGCATCCTCTGACCCGTGAGGCGCTGTACGGGGGTCAGCTCGATCCACTCGGCCGGAATGGCTGCCGTTGCCGAGGCGACTGTGACAGCAACCTGGGCGGCCCTTTGCGCCTCGGCAAAGGCACGCACGTCTTCCTCGCGGATGCGCCCGCCGGGGCCACTGCCACGCACTTGGGCGAGATCCACTCCTAGCTCACGGGCGAGGCGGCGGGCGAGAGGTGAAGCCCGCACGCCTCCAGCTTCTTCGACCGTCTCTTGAGCCTTTTGCGCTTCAACAAAAGCGCGCACGTCCTCCTCCCGGATACGTCCGCCGGGGCCGCTGCCGCGCACGCGGGTCAGATCCACACCCAACTCTTTCGCCAGTCGCCGCGCTGCTGGCGCAGCGAGCACTTGTCCTGGTTCCTCCGGAAGTGGTGGGGACTCTGCCGCTTCTGCGGCGGCCAAGCGCTCTTCGGGGGCGGGAGCGGCTTGCGTTACCAAGGGCGGCAGCTTGGGCACCTCTTCGTCCGGCTCGGCGATGAAAGCAAATGTCTCCCCAACCGGAATGATGGCACCATCTACAGCGCCGGGGCGGATGCCCTTCAGGATACCCGAAGCCGGCGCCTCGAGGTCGGCCACGACTTTGTCTGTCATCACCTCCATAATAACCTGACCCTGCTCGACCCTATCCCCCTCCTTGACCAGCCAGCGAATGATCTCGCCTGCCTCCATGTGATCGGTCATTTTTGGCATGAAGACTTCAGTCGCCATCCATTCCTCCCATTCAAGACGAAGATTATCCCGACCATCTTAGGTCTCTGGTGTCCTGCTCAATTAGCCCAGCATCATACTGCCAAGACCCTGAGCGGATAGACGCCGTACTTGCGCACTGCCTTGACCATTGCGATGACGTTCTGGGGCGGAACATCCGGCTGGATGTTATGCACTGCGGCGGCAACATAGCCCCCTCCGGGTGCAAG
>JANXAX010000425.1 GCA_025062175.1 Anaerolineae bacterium
ATTCCGGTGGGCCGGCAGCGTCCAGGTGGCTGAGCAAGGTGCGCCAGATACGCACCCAGGTGCCGTCTTCCATTAGTGAATGCTGAGCTAAGCACTTGGCTACATCCGTCATCGGCAAGCCTTCCGAAATTAGCAGGCTGGTGTGTAAGTGCCTCAGGCTGTGCGGCGTCGCCGGTGGCAGTCCCAGCCTTTGGCAAAGGCGCTTGAGGGTGTGCTCTGGCACACTTGGGTTTAGGACGTCACCCCGCTCGTTCGTGAACATCAGCCCTGGCCTGCGTCACTCGCCGCCAAGGCGCAATCTCTGCTCCGCTTGCTTTGCCTTGTGCCGCCGTAGTTCGGCCAACACTTCAGGGGGCAAGGCAATCACCCGGATGCTCCCCTTGGTCTTGGGCTCGGAGAAGACCCACTCCCCTTGAATGCGCTGGACGCCGCACTTGATTGTGAGCCGCCCAGTGCGAAAGTCCAGGTCGGCCCACTCCAGCGCCAGCAGCTCGCCAAGGCGCAGCCCTGCGGCTATCAGCAGCAGATACAGCGGATAGAGGCGGTGCTCCCGTGCTCCGTGCAGGAAGCGCTGCAATTCCTCTTGCGTCCACACTTCCCGGCGGCGGTAGGTGTGCTTCGGCTTCACGATACGGTCACAAGGGTTGCTGGGCAGCCAGCCCCACAGGACGGCCAGCGCACAAGCTCGGTGTAGCACCCGATAGACCTTCTGCGCCGTCCGGGTCTTGCTTTGCTTCTGCAGCGGCGCAATGAGGCGCTGGACGGTCGCCGGTGCAAGGCGTGATAAGCGCAGCTCCCCGATTGCTGGACGGATGTAAGCATCGCAGAGCTGGCGATAGGTCTCGGTTGTGCGAGGCTTTAGGCTTGGCTCAGCTGTTTGCAGCCAAGCGGCCAGAAGGTCATTCACCGTCAGCCTGCCAGAGTCTGGCAGGAAGCCCGCCCGATGTGCCAGTCTCTGTAGCCCCCTTAACTTTTCAGCAGCTTCGGCCCGGGTCTTGGCGTAGACGGTATGACGCTTGCCGTTCACCATCAGGCTGGCGGCCCAGCGGCCATCACTGCGCTTGTAGACGCTTCCTTCGCCGTTGCTGTGCTTCATCTTGCCCTCCCGTTGCTGTCAAATTGCTGTCAGGTGGGGCAAGCGAGGGAAGGAAGGGGCAATACCACAAGATATAGGGGGTAATTGACCAGTAGAGGCACAACATCTTATGCACAAGCACCCCGGGTGGGACTCGAACCCACAGCACACGGCTTAGAAGGCCGTTGCTCTATCCACTTGAGCTACCGGGGCACTCTAGTCTCTCGTATTCTATGCCCTTGTGAGAAGTGTGCAAGTTAGAAGTTTTTATCTCGAGAGCTTGTCTAGCACCTGCATGTGCTTCGGTACTGGACATAAAGTGGGTTGTTGGCTGCGCGGCAGAGGTGCAGATGGTCAGAGCTGGAAAATGCTCCACGATGTGAGCATCCAGCGCCGAGCGCATGTCCAGTTGCTCGAACGAAAGCTGCCCCAGCTGGTGGCCCAGTTGCAGGCAATGCCCAAAGTGGAGCAGGTGATTCTCTTCGGTTCTTACGCTGCTGGCCGGCGCGACCCTGTTCACCGACCTGGATCTCATCATCGTGATGGATTCATCTTGCCGGGTGATATCCCTGCGCAGGTATATAACCGGATGGCGGCCGGCTTTGCCCTAATGCTTGCCGAGGCAGTGGTAACATACAGAGTCGGTTGTCCGCTCGTGATGAGGAGCGAAAGTGACAGCTCGACACGAGGGCCGGTTGTGCCAGGCGTAACGCGATCTGGAGTATGTCGAGAAATCCCTGGAGCAGGGATGCTATGAGTGGGCCTGCTTTGCGGCGCACCAAAGTGCCGAGAAGGCAGTGAAGGCGATTTTTTTCAAACTGAGTGCAGCGGCATGGAGCCATTCGGTGGGCGCCCTTTTGTAGCAGCTGCCGGCGCCGTGGAGTGTCGACGCGCATCTGGTGAACGCAGCATGGGAACTGGACCGGCATTATATTCCGTCACGCTGTCCCAATGCGCATCCGGAGGAAGCACCCTATGAATACTACACGCGCCAAGCGGTCGAACAGGCCGTCGTTTACACACGCGGCACCCTCGCCTTCTGTGAGAGTCTTCTGGCTGGACGTCCAAAAGGTGCAGAGGCGTCTGGCAAGGGCGGCCAGACGTCTGGGCAGAGCACATCCAGAGATTGAGGCGATATGGCTCTTTGGCTCGCTGGCGTGTGGCGGGGCGACGTTGGGCAGCGATCCCGGCATT
>JANXAX010000426.1 GCA_025062175.1 Anaerolineae bacterium
CCTGCTTATTTCAGCAGACCTCAACCCGTGACACGCCGCATGTAAACACCTTTCAGTTTGCGCTCCGACGGATTGTTGTGGAATAATATTATCTGATTTATCTAACATTGAGGATCTTGAAGGTGACGAGTATGGAGAGACTATATACCTCGATCGACATACGCTTGACCCGTTGGATGGCACGTTATGGCATCCTGCTGCTGCGCATTTCTCTTGGTGTGGTCTTCTTCTGGTTCGGCATCCTGAAGTTCTTTCCCGGCATCAGTCCGGCACAGGACTTGGCGGTGCGCACGATCCACATTCTCACCTTTGGGTTGATCCCCGACCATATTTCGATTATCCTACTGGCAGCGTGGGAGACACTGATTGGGGTAGGATTGATCTCGGGCATCTTTATGCGGGCGACTTTGCTCCTGTTATGGCTGCAGATGTTGGGCGCAATGACGCCACTCTTCCTGCTTCCGCAGGATGCCTTCACCCACATCCCTTATGCGCCCACGCTGGAGGGTCAGTATATCATCAAGAATTTGGTGCTCATCAGCGCCGGCATTGTCCTCGGCGCCACGGTGCGTGGTGGCAGACTGGTGGCGGATTCCCATGCGGCTCAATCCGAAAAATCGGGTGGTGCGTAGCGGCTGCCCCCCGTTGCCACCAAGAGCAAGGCAAGTTTGTCTCCTAAAGAAAGATAGCTAAAGTAAAGATAGCTACAGATGCATAGGCGATGGAAACGAGAACTTCCGGGACACGCAAGGTGCTGATTTACGGTGGTTCGGGTGGCATCGGTTTTGCCACTGCCAAGCTCTTGCACGCGCGCCACTACGCGCTCCATCTAGTGGGACGAAACGCGGCCAAGCTGGCGGCCTGTGCCGCCGAGCTAGGAGCGCGTTATACTGTGGGTGACGTAACCGACAGCACGCTGTTCGCGCGCGTGGCGCAAGAGGTCGGGGAGCCGCTGGACGGTCTGGTTTATGCCGTGGGCACTATCAACCTGCGCAGCATCCAGCGTCTGACCGAGGAAGATTTTGTGCGCGACTTTCAGGTGAACGCACTGGGTGCTGCGCTGGCCGTCCAGGCCAGCCTGCCTGCGCTCAAGAAGAGTGCGGGGACCGCCTCGGTGGTGCTCTTCTCCAGCGTGGCGGCGTTGCAAGGTTTTTCTCTCCACGCCTCGGTCGGCATGGCCAAGGGCGCCGTGAATGGCCTGACCCTCGCCTTGGCCGCCGAGCTGGCGCCGAAGGTGCGGGTGAATGCCATTGCCCCCTCACTGACACGAACCCCGTTGGGTGAGAGCATCCTCGCTAATGAGCAAATGGCGGCCGCCATCGCGGGATTACACGCGATGCAGCGGTTGGGCACCGCCGAGGACATCGCAGCCCTGACCGCCTTCCTTTTATCCGAAGAGGCGGATTGGATCACCGGGCAAATCATCGGCGTGGATGGAGGACGCTCCACCTTGCGCACCAAGAGCTGAATGCGCTGATGGGAGCATCCCGTAGTCCACAACTGTCCGCGATTCATGGCATGATCTATCTGGCAGAACTGTACTACCTACAGGACCAGCAGCACTTCCCTTACCAGAAGGCGGTGTCGGTCACGGCCACTGCTGTCGCTCGTTGGTGTACCCATTTCTATGCCCGGGTGATCGTCCCGACGTCGAAGTCTGCCAACTTGGTGATGGAAAAGTGCGGTTGCTTGCCCGCCGACCCCGAGCAGAGAGGGACGTTCGTCGCCGATTGTGTGCGTTGGCTCTGGCAAAGTTCTGTCATTCCCGACCTGTTCTGCCTGCTTTTGGACGACAGACCCGTGCCGTGCAAAGACCGGGTGGCAAAGTTTGACCATCACGATGATCCATGTTGTTGGGTGCTTAACCTGTCCGAGCACGAGTTTGCCGTCTTACAACACATCTGGAAGGCGAATGATCTGCCAGAGGATCTCTTCTACCCCGAGGGCAAACAAGTCTGTATCCCATGGCCAGGGACGAATCGGAAGGCCAGGTTGCTGCGTGCTTTGGGCGCGCAAAAATGCTACACTCCCAGACAATGGGAGGTAGAACAGCGCTCCGATCTGGGTCGTTAGGATGCCGATAAGGGGGCATGGCGATGCACACGTTGCCAGAGCGCACGCAGCAGGGCTATCGGTTCTTCGCAACGCAACGCCAGTGTGACGAGCCCATACGTCCCACCGCCCAGCACGATCCCTAATCCGCACAGCAACC
>JANXAX010000427.1 GCA_025062175.1 Anaerolineae bacterium
TGCGCTTTTGATACTTGGCGATCATGCTGGGTGAACAGGTGCATTCCTTCTCTGGGTCGCCGTAGTGGCCGCAGGGACATGGGTTCATCGCCGCGATCAGGGTGAAGTTCGCCGGGTAGGTCAGCGAACCCGAGGAACGGCTGATTGAGACGACTCGGTCCTCGAGAGGCTGACGCAACATTTCGAGCAGCCGCGGGCCGAACTCGGGCAGCTCGTCCAGGAAGAGGACGCCGCGATGGGCTAAGCTGATCTCTCCGGGACGCGGCCAGTGACCGCCACCGATCAAGCCGGCATAGCTGATGGTGTGATGTGGCGCACGGAAGGGACGATGGCGGATCAACGGCTCGCCGCGCGGCAGTGCATCGGCTACCGAGTAAATGCGGGTGATGTCGAGCGCTTCCTCCAGCGTCAGCCGCGGCAGGATACCTGGCATAGCACGTGCCAGCAGCGTCTTGCCTGTGCCGGGTGGTCCGACCATCATCATATTATGCCCGCCTGCAGCCGCAACCTCCAACGCACGTTTGACGTGCTCCTGACCCTTGATCTCGGCCAGGTCGGTCACATAGGGGGCTTCATCGCTTTGGTCGAACCAGGAAGACCGGCGCTCGTAGGGCTGAAGGCGCGCGTGGCCGGTCAGATGATCAACCAACGCGAGCAAGCTCGGCACCGGGTAGACAGTCAGGCCGTGCACCAGACTGGCTTCGGCAGCGTCGTCGGCAGGCACGTAGAGCGTGGTGAGGCCATGTTCCCGCGCTGAAGCGGCCATCGGAAGCACGCTGCTGACATGGCGCACCGTCCCGTCCAAAGAGAGCTCTCCCACGACAATGGCGCCCTCCACATCAGCAACAATCTGCTCCGAGGCGATCAATACCCCCAATGCGATGGGCAGGTCATAGGCTGGCCCTTCCTTGCGCAGGTCAGCGGGCGCGAGGTTTACCGTCACATGCGCGTTCGGATAGTAAAAGCCGCTGTTGCGCACCGCAGAGCGTACACGTTCTTTGCTTTCGTTCACTGCAGCGTCGGGCAGCCCAACAATGGTGGTGTTGGGCAGCCCCCGGGTGATGTCGACTTCGACCTGGATCAACGCGCCATCCAGACCGATCACAGCGCACGAAGTGACTTTGGCGAGCATCAAGAAACTCCTTCAAAAACCGGGAAACGCCAAACCAAAATCACATGTCACATGGTCTATCGGTTGGCCAGCATCGCGATTATACCACAGGGGCAAAAGCATCCGCACATTCGCAAAATACACGCTCGCGAACGGTGTGCCGACGACCGCGCGTTAGACCTTGACACCTGGTCGGGCTGGGCTATGATGAAAGCCGATCCAGTACAATCCTTCGGTGGACCTTACATCCTTCGGAGAAGGAAAAGACAAATGAGACTCGATTTCGACCTTATCCGGCATACCCGGCACTTCAAGATGATCGTGATCATCGTAGGGCTCATCCTAGCCCTCTGCCCATCTGCCGCCTATGGTGAGGCGGAGGTGGCCCAATGGACCGTGTTGCTCTACTATGCAGCCGACAACGACCTGGAAGCGTTGCTCATGCGCGATTTGAACCGTCTGGAATTGATCGGTTCTACCGCGGATGTGCACGTCATCGCACTGGTGGACCGCCACCCCCGTTACTGGACGGGCAGCGACAATTGGAGCGACACGCGTCTGTTGCGCATCGAAAAGGACCAGAACCTCTTTGCCATCACCTCACCGGATGTGCGGAAGCTGGGTGAGCGGAACACCGGTTCCGCCGAGACACTTGAGCGTTTCATTGCCTGGGGCATCACCACCTACCCCGCCCGCAAATATGCCCTGGTCATCTCCGATCACGGTGGTGGTTGGCGGGGTGCCGCATCGGATGAGACATCCGCGGGGCAGATGATCAGCCCGGCTGGCCTGGCGCAGGCCTTGGAGCGCGGACTGAGCACTGCCGGGATAGAACGCCTCGACCTTTTGGTATTCGACACCTGTCTGATGGCCCAGCTGGAGGTGTGGACCCTGCTGTCGCCGTATGTACGTTACGGGGTTGCCTCCGAAGAGATCACCTATGGCCTGAAAGGGTTTGATCGTGCGATGCGCGATCTGGTGGAGAATCCCACGATGGATGCCGCGGAACTGGGCGCGCGTATGGTGCGTTATTTTGAAGAGCACTACACGGGTGATGAAACGGGCAACACCCTGACAATGTCGCAGGTCGACCTGGAGCG
>JANXAX010000428.1 GCA_025062175.1 Anaerolineae bacterium
GCGATGCATTTCCACTTGGCTCCAGCTGGTACCCCCGGCGCCGGCCACGTCGATTGCCGCCACGCCGGCGGCAGCGAGCTGACGCGCTACTTCGCGTGAGATACCCCATCCCACTTCTTTGACCACCACGGGCACCTCCAGCTGCCGGCACACCTGCTCAATGCGGCGTAACAGCCCGGCGAAATTGGTGTCGCCGCCGGGTTGCAGCGCTTCCTGCAGGGGGTTGAGGTGGAGGATGAGGGCATCGGCTTGGGTGATCTCCACGGCACGGCGACATTCATCGACCGAATAGCCGTAATTCAGCTGCACAGCACCCAGGTTGGCCAGCAGCGGAACATCGGGAGCGACCGCGCGTACCCGAAACGAGGCGGCCAATGCGGCATCTTCCAGGGCGGCGCGCAAAGAGCCCAACCCCATAGCAATCCCCACCTGCTGCGCCGCCTCGGCGAGACGATGGTTGATCAGCTGAGCCTGCTCGGTGCCGCCTGTCATGGAGGAAATCAGCAGAGGAGCGCGCATCGGTTTGCCGAAGAGAGTGGTGGCGGTGTCGACCTGGGCCAGGTCGATTTCCGGCAGTGCCTGGTGGATGAAGCGATAACGTTCCAGTCCGGTAGTCAGACGTCCGAACTCGACATCTTCTTCCAGACTGATACGGATATGTTCTGCCTTGCGGCGTTCGATGCTATTCACCCCCAGCACCCGTGCGCGGAACGATTGAGCTCAATTATGCTTTTGAGGTTGAGTGTAGCAATGGGTGTCACCTCTGTCAATCCGATGTGACCTTGAGAGGGTATTTCGAGGAGAAGAAAGCTAACAACACCTGTGGTCGCCAGTCCTTCGCTGCTCCATTTCACTTCCCAGTGGAGAACACCCCGAAGCAAAATCACCCCTTGTCGCGCCCACGGAGCTGTGTTATACTGTAGCGTAGAGACCTGTTTTCGCAGATTTCACCCTTCATAAGGGCTTGGTCAGGGGTCGAGACGCGTGCTTATCCGTTCCATCTCGTTCCATACAGGGCTTGGATGGAACGAGATGTGTGGGTGTTTGATTTTTAATTAGGAGATTGTTCATATGTCCGCTAACATTCGCATCGCTCGCATTTGGGGAATTCCTGTCGGGCTGCATGTCAGCTGGTTTGTCATCTTTGTTCTAGTGACCTGGTCACTGGCAACTGGCTACTTCCCGGCCGAATATCCGGAGATTCCGGTGGTAGCCTACTGGTTGTTGGGCGCTGTGACCAGCGTTCTCTTTTTTGCCTCGGTGGTAGTGCACGAGCTGGCTCACTCAATCGTCGCGCTGCGCCACGGCATCCCGGTGCGTGAGATCTCGCTCTTCATCTTCGGCGGCGTGGCGCAGATCGGCGAGGAGCCCAAGTCGGCGCGCGATGAGTTCCGCATCGCTATCGCCGGCCCGGCGGCCAGCCTCTTGCTGGCCGTCGTCTTCGGCATCATCTACCTGGTAGACCAACCAATCCCGTATCTGGCGGCGCCCAGCCTCTGGCTGATGCGCATCAACCTGATGCTTGCCCTCTTCAACCTTATCCCCGGCTTTCCGCTGGATGGCGGGCGCGTGCTGCGCGCCGCGGTGTGGAGCTGGACGAAGAGCTATTATCGCGGCACTCAAGTGGCAGCTTACGCCGGCCAGGCGGTCGCCTTTGCCTTTATCGGGCTCGGGTTACTGGTTGTGCTCACCGGTAGCTTTTTCAATGGCATCTGGCTGGTGTTCATCGGTTGGTTCTTGCAAAACGCCGCTGCCAGCAGCTACGCCCAGGCCAACCTGCAGCATTCGCTGCGCGGCGTCAAGGTAGGGCAGCTGATGAGCCGCGAGTGTATCCGCGTGCCGGCAGATATGTCCATCGCCGAGCTGGTGGAAGACCGTGTCTTGGGCGCCGGCCAGCGCTGCTTCTTCGTGGCCGACAACGGTAAGCTGCTCGGCATGCTCTCACTGCGCGATTTCACCCAGGTGCCGCGCGAGAAGTGGAGTACCGTCAAGACCGAAGAAGCTATGGTGCCCTTCGACCGCCTACTGCGGGTTGATCCCCAGACAGATCTGATCACCGCCTTGAAAATGATGGACGACGCCCAGGTCAACCAGATCCCGGTCACGGTGGGTGACGAGATCCTGGGATTGCTCTCGCGCGAGCAGATTCTGCGTTACGTGCGCACGCGTGCCGAGCTGGGAATGTAACCGGAGCAGCATGGTGT
>JANXAX010000429.1 GCA_025062175.1 Anaerolineae bacterium
GTGTCCAGATGCCCATCGAAGAGCAGTTTGGGGCCCCGCCCGGGGCCGATACGCCCGACCACGTTGCCGACCTGGTCGATCCACACGTCATCAAATCCCAGCCGTTCCATTTCCTGCTTCAAGCGCTCTGCTGCCTCTTTTTCGGCGCCGGAAAAGCTGGGAACAGCCACCAGATCTTTGAGGAAAGTTATCAGATTCTGTTGATCTTGTCTTGAAAGCACGAGCACAAATCTGTCTCCTGCGGTCTTGCTATTGAGTCTGCTTTGCGACAGGAAGCACCCACTAGGGTTTGTCAGTACGCTCCGTCACCAAAGATGACCGTTGGGATCGTGCGGAGCAAGATCTTGAAATCAAGACTCGGACTCCACTGTTCGATGTAGTAAATGTCTAACAAAGCCATCTCATCGAATGGCAGGTCGCTGCGTCCGCTCACCTGCCACAGACCGGTGATGCCAGGAGCGACATCCAGTCGACGTCGGTGCCACGGTTGATACTTTTCCACCTCAGAAGGCAACGCTGGCCGTGGACCGATCAAACTCATATCCCCCCGCAGCACATTATAGAACTGGGGCAATTCGTCGAGGCTAAAGCGCCTCAGCCAGCGCCCCACGCGCGTACAGCGCGGGTCGCACCGGATCTTGAACAGGGGGCCATCTGCTTCGTTGAGGTCGGCCAGCAGTTCCTGTTGTGCCTCGGCGTTCGGATGCATCGAGCGAAACTTATATAGAGTGAAGATGCGCCCCCCCTTGCCGACTCGTTTCTGACCAAATAGAACCGGACCGGGCGAGTCCAGCTTGATCAACAAGGCAATCAGGGCCATCAAGGGTGCAAGCAGGATGAGGGCAACCAGGGAAAACACCACGTCAATCACCCGCTTCAGAATGCGCTGAAAGCTGAAGACATGAGAGCTTTTGACCCCGATGAGTGGGATGCCGGCGAGCATGGTTACGGACATTTGACCTACGGTCATCTGGAACAAATCCGGGACGACGCGTGCCTGGATGTTTTCCCTTTGGCATTGCATCATAATGCTCATGATCTTGCGATGATATTGCCACGGTAACGCGATGATTACCTCATCGACTGCATGGTCCTTGATCAACGTGGACAGTTTGTCGATTCCGCCTAGTGCCTTGAAGCGCCCGATGTTGGTGCTGCCCTTGGCGGGGTCGTCGTCGACGAACCCCAGGATTTCATATCCCAGCTCCGGATGGGCCACGATGGTGCGCATGATCGCGCGTCCCACCTCACCGGCGCCCACGATGATCGCGCGCACCACTCCGATCCCGCGCAGACGCAGGTGACGGAGTGTCAAACTCTTGGCAAGCCGGCTCAGGCTCAGCAACGCGATGATCAATGCGCCTGCGTAGAAAAAGATGAGACGCGAATAGAAGGTGGGGCGCGAGATATAGACGAGCACTACCATCACCACGATCGCAGTTGTGGTGCCATTGACAACGCCATAGACTTCGTCAAACCAGCTGAGGGGTCTGTCGACCTGATACAGGTTCTCACGCCGATAGAAGAGCAAGAGCAAGGCAGTCAGTCCCAAGGCGAACGGTATAAACACGGAGTAAGGAACGTAATGGGCTGGATCGATGGCACGCCACAGTTGCAGCTCATAGCGCAGCCAATAGGCGATAGCGAAGGCGGCGTTGATCAAGACGGCGTCGCTCACCACCAGCCCCAGGACGAACAGCCACTGGCGGCGCATCTGGGCCAGCCACCGTGTCTTCCGTTCGGCAGCGGATGGGGATAGCTCTGTCTCCATCACACAGAACAGCTTCCTTCGCGCACGGACCAGCACCTGCGCTGTGCTATTTCAACCTTGAAGATCCTCACATCTCCAGCGCCCGTTGGTAGGTTTGAATCGTCTGGATGGCGACGTGTGTCCAGGTATGCTCACGCGCCCTGGCGAGTCCGCGCTCTATCATGGTCTCTCTCAGCCCGGCGCTCTCCCACACGTTGCGCATCGCTTCCGCCCATCCGATTTCGTCATCGGGTGCCACCAAACAGGCAGCATCACCTGTCACTTCGGGCAGCGATGAAACGTTAGAACAGATGACCGGCGTTCCACAGGCCATTGCTTCTAATACCGGCAACCCAAACCCCTCAAAGAGGGAAGGATATACGAACAAGTCTGCTGCATTGTACCACAACGGCAGGTCTTCCGCCGAAATGTAACCCGGGAAGAATACAGC
>JANXAX010000042.1 GCA_025062175.1 Anaerolineae bacterium
TCACGATGGGGTCTGCTTCTAAAGCACTCAGTGCTTCGTCCAGCGAGCGTGGCAACAATGCCAATCCCCTGGCCCGTGCCTGCTCGTCCGTCAATGCCCCCACGTCATCGGTCACGGCGGGCGGCGGCTCAATCTGCTGCTCGATGCCGTCCAATCCGGCAGCTAGCAGCGCCGTCAGTAGCATATAGGGGTTACAAGCGTTATCACCAGAACGAAATTCGAGGTGGCGACGGGCCCCCATGCCCGGAATGCGCACCAGCGCGGCGCGGCTGCCCACGCCCCAACAGACGTGGGCAGGTGACCAGGAGCCGGGCAGCAGACGCTTGTAGGAATTGACAATCGGGGCGCCGACGGCCGTGATGGCGGCTGCATGTGCCAGCAAGCCGCCCAGGAAATGTCTTCCCAATCGCGATAATGGTTCGTCTGGCCGTTCGCCGCAGCTCAAGTCGCGTTTTCCTTCTGCATCCCACAAGCTCAGGTGCACGTGTAACCCGCTCCCAGGCATATGGGCGTAAGGCTTGGGCATAAAGCTGGCGATCCAGCCCGCTTGGCGTGCCAGCGCACGCACCACTTCCTTGAAGGTCAGATAGTCGTCCACCGCTTTAAACGGCTCGGTACACACGGGAGTGGCTTCGTACTGGCCTGGGCCATATTCTTTGCCCAGCTGTTCCAACTGCACTCCCATCGCGTGAAGCGTTTCCATCACTTCTTGCCACAACGGATAATGGCGGTCCAATCCTGCCACGGTAAACATCCCGTCGCGATCTGCAGTGACGTATTCACCATCCCCGGCGCGTTGGAATAACATGAACTCGGGCTCAAATCCGACCCGGACGGTCAGACCGCGCTGCGCATAGGCCTGTATAATATGGCCCAGTCGTGTACGTGGACATCCCAGCCATTCGCCGCCGTCCATGTCCCGCAAAAAGGCGTGCACACGACCGCTGGCGCGGCGGGAGGGAATCGGAGCGTAGCTCGCTGGGTCCCCAACCGCGAACACATCGCCCGTTTCGGCAGTGAAGGCACTGCCGGGTGCCATGTGGTCGAGCAGATTGAAGTCCACATTAGCGCGCGCGAAGACAATGCCGCGCTCAAAAACAGCGGCAAAGCGATGCGGCGGTACCGCCTTGGCACACGAGCGACCACTGTAATCGTGGTAGATCACCCATAAATATTGGATATTTTCTTCGGCGAGACGCTGGAGAACCTCTGCTGTGTTCACTGCTTTGCTCCCATGCATAAAAATTGAGTAAGAACGACAAGCGACTTAGAGGCCGTGCCACAGGTCTGGCCTCCCTGTGTCACAACCGCTTGTTCGACCCCTTCTGCATTCACTCACCAACCGGCATATGGTGCGATGGTCTCGTCACTCACACGTCCCATCTCCACATCGGTCAGCGCTTGATCCAGGATGGCTATTCCTTCATCCACCTCGGCTTTGCTGAGGGTCAATGGTGGGGTGATTTCCAGCACATTTGAGAACATGCCCACATAGAAGAGCAAAAGGCCCAGCTCGAAAGCGCGGTAGACCACCTTGGCGGCTTGGCGGGCAGCAGGCGCCTTGGTCTGGCGGTCGCAAACCAGTTCTACACCCTGCATAAACCCCATACCTCGCACATCGCCGATCAAGGGATGCCGTTCCTGGAGTGCGCACAGGCGTTGGTGTAGGTAAGTGCCCACCTGCGCGGCATTTTCTGGCAGCTTCTCTTGCTCGATCACCTCAAGCGTTGCCAGGCCGGCGGCGCAACTGAGTGGATTGCCGGCAGTGGTGAAGATCGCCAGCCCAGTGCCGGCGTCCAGAATTTCTTTGCGTGCCACGACGGCACTCAGAGGAATGCCATTCCCCAACGCTTTGCCCAGCACCAACACATCGGGGATCACCCCAAAGTGTTCTGGAGAGAACATACGACCAGTGCGGCCCATGCCCACTTTGACGTCATCCACGACGAGATAGATACCATACCGTTGACATAAGTCTGCTAGCATGGGCAGGAAGGTGGGCGGCGGCACGATGTCGCCGCCATCGCTCTGGATTGTCTCGACAATAATGCCGGCCACATCGTCTGGTGGACAGATTGTCTTAAAGATATAGTCCTCCAGGAAACGAATGGTAGCCTGAGCACAGTCGTGGATCTCGTCTCCAAACGGACAGCGGTAGGGATGTGGATAGGGCACTTTGACCACGTGCCCACCGCCGATGAAATGGCTTTGGGCTGCGTGTGCTGACATCGCCATGGAAGCGGCGGTGGAGCCATGATAGGCGCCGATGAAAGAGACCAACCGGCGTCGCCCTGTGGCGATGGGAAGCAAACGGCCCACCGTCTCGTTGGCATCTGAGCCGCAGAACCCAAACCACACCTTCTTTGGAAAATCGCCGGGCGTCAGAGCCACCAGTTTTTCGGCCAGCTGCAATGCCGGAGTGTGCATGCCCGAGATCAGGCTGGCGAAGGTACTGCGCTCCAATTGGCATAGCAGCGCCTCTTTGAAATGCGGATGGCCATAACCGATGTTGACCACCGCCCAGCCGGCAGCGAAGTCGAGATATTCCCGTCCTTCGACATCCCAAACCCGGCAGCCTTGCGCGCGCTCCACTGCGAGCGGATAGAAGCGCAAGCGCATTGCATCGGAAATTAACTGGGCGTCTCGTGTGGAGATCTCTGCGAGAGAGGGCATGACCGCCACCTGCCTTTCGATACCCTGTTTTATAAGCGCAGCTCACGGGATCCCATAATGCCTGAAGGGCGTAGGATCAGGATGAGAATCATCGCGATCGAGAGGCACACTTCAGTGAGACCAGAAACAGCAAAGGGGAAGACGGCAGCGATGTTGAGCGCGTTCTCAATACCCCGTACCCCTTCGAAGATTGCTGTCACCGCTAGCGCCCCCACCACGGCGCCACTGACGCTGGCGCTGCCCCCGATGATGGCCATGGAGATGATCAAGAATGTCTGGGGTAGGTAAAAGGCCAGCGGAGAGAACGAGGTGATGAAATGGGCCCATAGAGCACCAGCGACACCTGTGATAAACGCAGCCAGCACAAAGGCAACCCAACGCACCCAGACAATGTCAATCCCGATGCTGGCGGCCGCAGCCTCATCCTCACGCGAAGCGCGCAGTTGCAATCCCAGAGGGGTCTCTTTGAACCACAACGCCACCAGCAGGAACAAAATCCCGGCTGCTACACTCACCCATAACGTGGTATATCCGTCCAGGCCAAACAGCGTGCGCGGGCCGTTGGTGACCTCGGACCAGTTGATCAAGACAGTGTGGACGATGATCAGCAGGGCAAAGGTGGCAATGACCGCAGCTGCTCCGGACAGCCGCATCAACGGGTAGCCCACTAAGGCCGCTACCAGTGCCGCCATAAGCCCTCCTATGATCACTGCCAGCGCAAATGGCACCTGCACCGGCACCAGCCAGGAATAAAGGTTGCGCAGGGCCATCGCTTTCGCCTGGGGCGACATCGAGAAGAGTGCCGAGGCATAAGCGCCGATGCCCATAAAGCCGATCTGGGCAAAGGAGACGACGCCGGAGTTGCCCATGAAAATTTGCAATCCCAACACCATCACGAGGTTGATGAACAGCACAGTCAAAATGCGCTGCAGCACCTCTCCCCCAAAGAGATGGACCACCGAGGCCAATATGACCAGCGGACCGATCAAGAAGAGTCCTGTGGACCAATTACTGAAGCTTTTTAGGTGACTTGCCCTTACAGTTTCTGTCATTGTCATTTTACTCAGACGCGCTCGGTTATAGTGGTGCCACGCACCAGGCCCTGGGGGCGGAAGAGAAGCACCAATAGCACGATGGCAAACACAAACGCTTGGCGATAATCCAGCAAGGATTGGGGCAACACGAGCTGCAACCCCACGGTCAGTGCACCCAAGAGGTAACCGCCGATCACGGCGCCGGTCAGGCTTTGCATGCCGCCCACAACGGCGGCGACGAAGGCGACCAGAACCGGGGTCGAACCGACGAATGGCCCGACAGAGCCCAACCGTCCGATCCAGAACAGGGCCACCACGCCGGCGAAGAAGCCACTGATGGCAAACGCCGCGGCAATCACTTGATTGGCTCGGATGCCGACCAGGCGAGTCATCACGAAATCATCCGCCGCGGCGCGCAGCGCAATGCCCAGCAACGTCCGTCGCAGGAAGAGAGTGAGTAATCCCAACAAAAGCAGGCTGACCACCAGTCCGGCAAGGTTCCCCTTGGAAATCAGCAAGCCGCCGACCTGGAAGTTCTCGGTAAAGAAGGAAGGAGTCACCACCGCTTTGGCGCGCGGCGAGACAAACAGGATCGCCGCGTTTTGCAACAGAGCGCTGACAGCGAACGAAGTGATCAACATCGTGGTAGCGGACGCCTGACGTACTGGTCGAAAGGCCACCCGTTCCAGAAGCAAGCTGGTGAGCACGGCCATGCCGACGCTGATCGCCGCGACGATCAACCAGGGAAGTGGTCCAGTGCCGAGCATCAGCAATGTATACCCGGCCACCATCACCAATTCGCCGTAAGCGAAATTGACCAGCCGCAGGATGCCGTACACGATGACCAATCCCAGGGCCATCAGCGCGTACAGCCCTCCTAGGCTCAGGGCATTGATGAGAAATTGCAACACTTCCTGAAGCACGTTCATCGGGTCAATCCCCTCTCCACATGTCTCCGAGGTATGCACCCACGATGTCCACCTGTGCGCGCAGCTGCTCTGGCGTGCCTTGGCATTCCACCCTGCCCGTGTTTAAGAGATACACACGGTTTGCGATGTCTAACGTGCGCTCCACATTCTGTTCTACCAACAGAATGGTGACTCCGGACTTATGCAGCTGGCGGATCATCGCAAAGACCTCGTCCACCAGGATGGGAGAAAGTCCTAACGATGGTTCGTCCATCATGAGTAGGCGGGGGCGTGCCATCAGTGCGCGGGCGATTGCCAGCTGTTGTTGCTCACCGCCTGAAAGGGTGCCACCGGGCTGATGAAACCGTTTGCCCAAAATCGGGAAGCGTGTACACATCTCCTCGATATCGCGTTCGACAGCCGCCTTGTCACGGCGAGTAGCAGCCCCTAGGCGCAGATTTTCAGCCACCGTCAGGCTGGGGAAGATGCGGCGCCCCTCTGGCACTAGCGCGATGCCACGCCGCACAATCTCCTCGGGAGAAAGTGCTAGAAGGGATTGTCCCTCGAAGGTGATCTGACCGCGAAACGGCCGCAACACCCCGGCGATCGTGGCCATTAACGTGCTCTTGCCGGCGCCGTTAGCACCTATCAGTGCCACCAGCTCACCAGCCTTTACCTGCAGCGATACACCACGTAACGCGAGGATCGCGCCATAGCCTGCATATAAGTCCTCGACGCTCAGCATGGCAACACCCTGCGGCTCGTCCCTAGATAGGCGGCGATCACCTCTGGATTGCGGCGCACTTCAGCCGGTGTGCCTTCGCAGATCGTGCGGCCGTAGTTCAGCACATGGAGGCGATGGCACAGCCGCATAATCAGGCGCATGTCGTGGTCCACGATCAATACGCCACACCCAATTTCCTGTGGCAAGGGCAACAACATTTCCAACAGCGCGTCGCTTTCCTGCTCGTTCAGACCTGCTGCTGGCTCGTCCAGGAACAGAAAAATGGGGCGCGCTGCCAATGCGCGGGCAATTTCGACGCGCCGCTCCTCTCCATAGGGCAACGCGCCCGCCGGGATGGAAGCCAGGCGCGTTGCCCCTACGCGTTCCAGCGCCCAGAGCGCTCGTTCGCGTGCCTGCCGTCGTGAGAGACCGGCGCTGACCGCCGCCACCTCTACGTTCTCCAGCACAGTCAGGCCACGGAACAACTTGATGGTCTGAAACGTGCGCGCCAATCCGACACGCGCAATGCGATGGGGCGGCCAGCCGGTGATCTCTACCTCGCCTACACGAACGTGACCACGCGTCGGTTTCAGGAAGCCGGTGATCACGTTGATCAAGGTGGTCTTGCCCGAACCGTTTGGCCCAATCAGGCCCAGGATCTCGCCCCGTTGCAGGTGCAGCGTAACATCCTCCAGAGCGCGCAGTCCGACGAAGTCCTTGGTGATCTCCTCGACATATAACGTTGATAGATTGCCGCGGGACATCACCCTTGCCACCCATCCTCTATGCGGAGGCGCGGAATCCATCTACGGCTGCGGGGGATTAGTCGGTCGCATCCAACCTAGAAATTGGGGTTGACCACCTTGTACGACCACGATCGCCGCCTCTTTTTGTGGCTGGTGACCCGATTCAGCATCCGACCACTTGAGCTTTCCGCTCAACAGATCGAACTCCATCTCCTCCATCGCTTTGGCCAGGGCGGCGCCCTCGGTAGTGCCGGCTTTCTCCACTGCCTGGGCAATGATCTTGATCACGTCCCATCCCATCACGATGAAGGCGCTGGAGGGTGGTTCACCGTACTTGTCTTTATACAGCTGGACAAAGCGCGCCATCTCGCCGCCTGCCTCAGGCCCTAGCCAGCTATGAGTGGCCATATAGAGATCATTGGCTAGCTCAGGACCAAGTGTCTTATAGAGCTCCGTGTCGTCATAGGTATCACCGCCTGCCAGTGGAATGGTGATCCCGGCAGCGCGTACCTGGCGCAGTACAATACCCAGGTCGGGCATTGTGCCCGTGATATAGAGCACATCTGGTTGCGGGGAGAGACCTTTGATGCGTTGCACCTGGGCGGAGAAATCCTGGTCGCCCGCGGTGAAGGTATCGCGCCCGATCACCCGGCCGCCCAATTGGGTGAAATGCTGCTCAAAATAATCCCCCAGCGAAGTAGCATAATCGGTGGAGGTGTCGGTGACGATGTAAGCAGTACGCCAATTGAGCTTCTCATAGCCATACTCGGCCATGGCGGCGCCCATGATGTTATTCCACATGCCAACGGTGAATTGCTTATCCCCCAGCACCTTGGAGCTATATAGTGGCGAGGTAGCGCACGTGGAAATGCCCACCAGACCCTTTTCCTGAGCCGCCTGGCTGGCCGGCGCGCCGATGTCGAAGTCGCACGGGGCGATGATTACCTCTGCACCCTGACTGATCAGCTGGCGCGCAGCGTTGCCCACCGTGGCCGGGTCAGTCTTGCCGTCCAGCTCGATCAATTTGAGCGCACGTCCCAGGACTCCCCCACGGGCGTTGATGTCCTCGATTGCCAGAAGGGCCGCACTACGGGGCAGCTGATCATACGTCGCCATCCAGCCAGTGGCGTTGAAAACGGCACCAATGATCAGCGGTGGCTTGTTCGGATCGGGGGTAGCAAGAGGCGCAAGAGTGGGTGTCGCAGCTGCCGCTGGACCAGACTCCGGAGTGGGGGTTTGCGCCAGTGCGGGCATGGCTCCGAACCATCCCCAGTTTGTCACCAGAGCCAAGGCCAGGAGCAATGCGAGAACATAGGTGATCCGGGTTCTTCCTTCTCGTTTCATGGGTTCCTCCTTTTCTGTACGCACAAAATAGAAAGAGCACTGAGTGCAAACCGCCTATTCATTCAAGCGGTATCTCAACATAGGCGCCGTCCATTGCCTGTTTAACAGTCGGCCTCCCAGAGGATGCTCCGAATGATCAAGGGCTCTATGAGATGGTCCAGAACTGGAAGTGACAGCTCCCGTGCCCGTGTCACAGAACGTTCTGAAACAGGCTCCACAGGTAGTAGCAAAACAAAGTTACCCGATGACGAGAAGACACTATGTATCCATCTTTGAGGAGGTTGACCCTGTCTCAATAGAAACGGTTGTCAAGGAACAGAATTATGAGGGTAGATTTTATACTGCTATGGCTCTGCTTGCAAGCTGGAAGGGGGTTTCCCAGATCCTCTTTGATAAGGGAGCTTTTGAGGTAGAGGCAGGAGTCACCGTGAGGATAGTGTCATGGTGACGGGTCGTGTTGAGCAATCAGAGGTGTTCTTACTTCGCGGTCCATCACAGCACTCTGATCGACAACGTTGGCTCAGGCGTGCAATCACCACAGACAGACTCAGCAAGGCAGTCAACCCTGCCAACATTGCGAGCGTCACAGCTGGAGAGAACAGGGAATTCACCTCCGGCCAAAGCAGGCTGCCAAACCAAATCATAACTCCTAGTAACAGGATAGTAATGCCTTTCATGTGCCACCTCTGTTCAATTGCTCACCTTTCATAGTATAGCAGGTGGTAACAAAAACACATCCTGAGAATGGCGGTTCTAGCAACGTAGGAATCGCTCATACCTTCGGGATGGCATCCGCCAAATTGCCTATCTCCCTATCGATTCCAATTACTTCTAATAAATTAAGGCTCAATTCCGTCCTCAAAAGGGTCGAGGCGCATGCCGCTGTTCCAGGACCACGAGGCGCTGTGGGTCGGTTATGCCACTCATCCGCGGACGTTATAGGAGGTCTGAGCTGGGCCATGGCAGCGCGGTGTGGAGCACCCACCGCACACTGGCTGGCAGAGGTTGCGATAGAGCCAGCGTTGATCGTAGATGCAGTTGAGCTAGAGGAGCGTGTCGTTTACGTGAAGGGATCACGAGACTTTGTCAGCCTCTTCCAGACCGCATATAATGGGGTGATCAGCTGAATTCGCACTCCTTTAGGAGCAAAGCGTGGTATTTGGAACAAACAAGCTGTGGCAAAGTCTGGAGCGCACCCGCAATGCCTTCTTCGGGCAGATCACGGGGCTGCTGGGTAATAGCGAGATCAACACCGCGCTGTGGGACGATCTGGAAGCTCTGCTCATTCAAGCCGATGTCGGAGTTACGACCACCGAATTGCTGATCAAGACGGTGCGCGAAACGGTCGCGCGACGTGGGCTCACCCGCGCCAGTGAGGTGCAACAGGTATTACGTCAAGAGATGATCAGCCTTTTAAAGAGCAATCATGCTTTGAATATTCATCAGAACCGCTTGCTCAACGTCGTCCTGGTGGTGGGAGTCAATGGCTCGGGCAAGACGACCACGATCGCCAAGCTGGCATACCGCTATCGCGAACGGGGTTACCGGGTGACGCTGGCAGCCGCAGATACATTCCGCGCCGCGGCGATCAGCCAGTTGCAGATGTGGGGCGAACGTGCCGGTGCCACCGTGATCGCGCATCAACCCGGCGCCGACCCTGGTGCCGTGGTCTTCGACGCGATTAAAAGCTGTCAGGCACGTGGCACCTCGCTGCTCATTGTGGACACCGCCGGTCGTCTGCATACGAAATACAATTTGATGAAAGAGTTGGAGAAGCTGCGCACCATTATGGCGCGGCAGGTACACGAAGCGCCTCACGAGACGCTCCTGGTGCTGGATGCCACCACGGGCCAGAACGCCCTCAATCAGGCGCGCCACTTCAAGGAGCATGTGCACGTCACTGGTGTGGTGCTGGCCAAGCTGGATGGCACGGCCAAGGGAGGCGTGGTGTTTGCCATCGCGCGCGAATTGGGATTGCCGGTGCGCTTTGTCGGCACGGGCGAGCAGCTGAGCGACCTGGAAGAATTCGACGCCGAGGCGTTTGTGGACGGACTGTTCGGCCAATAATACACCATCAAACGGTTTTGGTAGGGAGGCAAAGCCCATGAACATCGAAGAGACACGTGCCATTCTCGCTGAGCTGCGCCAGCGGGTCAGCGAAATTATGGTGCACCTTTGACATCCCAGCCAAGGAGAAGGAAGTCACACGTCTGGAAGCGGAATCCACTGCGCCGGACTTTTGGGAGGATCCAAAAGTTGCCCAAGCGCACATGCGTCGACTGGCCACATTGCGGGAGGAGGTGGCGACATGGCGCAATCTTGACCGGCGCGTCGCCGACGCTTTGGAACTGAGTGTGCTGCTCAGCGCGGATGAGGAGAAAGACGAAGCCCTGGCTGCCGAGTTAGCGGCCGAGGCAGCCGAGCTCCAGAAGACGCTTAAGCAAATGGAGTTTCGCCTGCGCATGTCCGGCGAACACGACCGTGATGATGCGCTTCTCTCCATCCACGCCGGCGCTGGCGGCACCGAGAGCCAGGATTGGGTGGCCATGCTGTTGCGCATGTACCTGCGCTGGGCAGAAGACAAGGGCTATAAGACCGAGATTGTGGATTCACTCGAGGGTGAAGAGGCAGGTCTGAAGAGCGTCACTGTGCTCATCGAAGGACCATATGCCTATGGTTATCTGCGCTCGGAGCGCGGCGTCCACCGCTTGGTGCGGCTGTCGCCCTTCGATGCTGCTCACCGCCGGCACACGTCCTTCGCGTTGGTGGAAGTGATGCCCAATCTGGATGATGACATCGAAGTGCACATCAATCCGGAAGACATCCGCATGGACGTCTATAAATCTTCCGGGGCAGGGGGGCAACACGTGCAGAAGAATGCCACCGCGGTGCGCCTGGTGCATATCCCTACAGGCATCGTCGTCACCTGTCAAAACGAGCGCTCCCAGGTGCAGAATCGCGAAATGGCCATGCGCATCCTGCGTGGCCGGCTGTATGAGCTGGAACGCCAGAAACGCGAAGCGGAAGCGGCGCGGCTGAAAGGTGAGCATGTTGAAGCCGGTTGGGGCAACCAGATCCGCTCTTATGTGTTACATCCCTACAAGATGGTCAAGGACCATCGCACCAACTACGAGGTAGGTAATGCAGAAGCGGTACTGGATGGCCACATCGATGAATTTATCGAAGCGTATTTACGTCATGTAGCCGTGTAGGGTGCATGTACCGAGAACTCGTGCTCCTCTCACTATTCGAAAGCCATACTAATTTAAGGAGGTAAAGCAGAGCGGACTATCTGCTCGCAAGTGATCTGATGAAGCTGGTGACATTTGTACACAACACAGTGTTGCGCTTGGGAGCGCTATGTGTGCGGGATGGGCGTGAGGTTGTCGTGGATCTGCATTCCGCAGAACCGCGGCTGCCGGCTGATATGCTCACGTTCCTGAGACAGGGTGAGGAAGTGCGGCACATCGCTGATGCGGTGGTCGCACGCAGCATCGGCGGGGTCGCACTGGAGGAAGTCCAGCTCAAAGCCCCTATCCCCAATCCCGGAAAAATCATCTGTATTGGGCTGAACTATCGGGATCACGCGGCGGAAACGGGTCAACCGATCCCTGAGTATCCCACCGTTTTTTCCAAATACGCCAACGCGGTCATCGGACCGGATGAACCGATCGTACTACCACGTGTCTCCCAGCGCGTCGACTATGAGGGCGAACTGGGCGTGGTGATTGGCCGACGCGGACGTTACATTCCCGAAGACCGCGCGCTTGATTATGTAGCTGGCTATTTAGTGTGCAACGATGTGAGCGCACGCGATTTCCAAAAGCGTACCTCGCAGTGGACAATCGGTAAAACTTTTGACACTTTCGCTCCGATGGGGCCGGCCCTGGTGACGGCTGATGAGGTTGTGGATCCACACGCATTGGACATCCGGGTCTATGTCAGCGGCGAGCTGATGCAATCCTCGAATACTCGCAACCTGATCTTCTCTGTGCCCTATCTCGTTGCCTATCTGAGTCAGGTGATGACTTTGGAGCCGGGCGATGTCATCTTGACAGGTACGCCGGGCGGGGTGGGCGATGTGCGCACGCCGCCGCGCTACCTGCAGCCGGGAGATGAGGTGCGGGTTGAAATCGCCCAGTTAGGGGTTCTGCGCAACCCGGTAATCAGTGAAACCGCACCAAGCTGACTGGGTCGTAGCGGTGTACATCACCTGTCAGGAGGCGAAAGACTGTGCCGGTCAACGATATCGTCATTCGCATTGCCGGTGAATCGGGCGAAGGCATTGTCACCATCGGTGAAGTGTTCGTGCGCATCGCCGCGTTTTCCGGATTGGAGGTGTACACCTTCCGCACCTTTCCGGCCGAGATCTTAGGTGGACACGTCATCTTCCAAGCGCGCATCGCCGACCGACCGGTGCTCTCCCAGGGAGATAACATCAACGTGTTGGTCTCGCTCAATCAGGAGGGATACGATGCCCATGTGGAGGAGTTGGAGGTCGGCGGCCTGGTGATCTACGACGATGCCGTCGTCACCCCGCGCGATGGCAACCGTCACTTGCTTTATCCTATTCCGGTATCCCGCCTCGCCAGCAGCCTCAATTTCCCGCGCGGCAGCAACCTGGTCATGGTCGGCGCCATCGTGCAACTGATGGGCCTGCCGTTTGAGCGTGCCGAGCAGGTGGTACGTCGCAGATTGGGGCGCTATGCAGAATTGCTTCCCAAGAACCTGGCCGCTTTGACCGCCGGTTACCATTACGCCCAGGAACACTTTCCTGGCCGCCCGCCCGCCTATTTGGTGCCACCCGAACAGGTCACCGAAGAAAAGCTGGTCTTGACCGGCTATCAGGCGATCGCACTGGGTGCGCTGGCGGCGGGGTGTCGCTTTTTCGCCGGCTATCCCATCACCCCCGCGACCGACCTGATGGAATTCATGGCCAGCGAGCTGCCCAAGGCGGGCGGCACCGTGGTACAGGCCGAGGACGAAATCGCCGCTATCAACATGGTCATCGGTGCATCCTTCGCCGGCCTCCCTTCGATGACCGCTACCTCTGGCCCAGGTCTTGCGCTGATGATCGAGGCAATCGGATTGGCCAGTATGGCCGAAATCCCGGTGGTGGTGGTGGACGTGCAACGCGCCGGACCGGCCACCGGAATGCCCACCAAGACCGCCCAAGGCGATTTGTACATGGCCTTCTACGCGGGCGCCGATGAAGCGCCACGGTTCGTCATCGCTCCCAGCTCAGTGGAAGATTGTTTCTATCAGACGATCAATGCCTTTAACATGGCGGAACTCTATCAGATGCCAGTGATCATCTTGAGCGATCAGGCGTTGGCGCCGCGGGTCGAGACATGCACATTTTTTAACCTGGAGAACATCCGGTTGTGGAAGCGCCAGCTGGCCGAACTGAGGCCCGGTCAACCCTTCGAACGCTACAAGATCACCCACAGTGGGGTGTCGCCCATCACCATCCCAGGGACGCCAGGGGGACAGTACGTCGCCGAAGGGCTGGAGCACGATGAACAGGGACACCCAAATTATTCTCCCGAGATGCACCGGCTGATGACCAAGAAACGGTGGAACAAGGTCAATGCCGCACGCCACCATGTGTTCGGACTGGAGAACGCGGTGGAAGAGTGGGGGGATCAAGATGCGGCCATCGGCATTCTGGGATGGGGCAGCTCCCTGGGGCCGGTCAAGGAAGCGATGGTGCGTGCGCAAGCGGCTGGGTATCGAGTGG
>JANXAX010000430.1 GCA_025062175.1 Anaerolineae bacterium
CTCGACACCGCTGAGTGTTACGGTGACCACCTGTCCGAACAGTTGATCGGCCGCGCCATCCGTGGGAAACGGGACCAATGGATCATTGCCACGAAATTCGGTCACCAGTTCATCCGTCATTTCGAGCGAGCCGAGCGCTGGTCACCGGAGGAAGTGTTGTCCCAGCTGGAAGCCTCGCTCAAAGCGCTGGACACCGAGACGATCGACCTGTATCAGTTTCATTCCGGGAATGACCAGGCCTTCAACCAAGACGCATTGTGGACGATGCTGGATAAACAGCGACAGGCCGGCAAGATCCGTTTTTTGGGCATTTCGATCAGCAGCAAGAGCGAGAACTTGTATCAGGTGCAACAAGCCAGCCGGGTGGGCGCCAGCGTGATTCAGCTGGTTTATAACCGGCTCGACCGTGGTCCGGAGCAGCGCGTGCTGCCGGCCTGTCAGGAACAGGATCTAGGAGTGCTCGCCCGGGTGCCTTTGGCCAGCGGTCTGTTGAGCGGCAAATATCAGCCGGGGACACAGTTCACACAGCCGGATGATGTGCGTTCGCAACAAGACCCGGCGGAGCTGCAACGGCGGCTGCAACTGGTTCAAGAGATCGCTCTGCGGGAGGTGCCGCCCGGGGTGCCGATGGCAGCCTGGGCGTTGGCATGGTGTCTGCGCCACCCCGCGGTGACGTGCGTCATCCCGGGTTGTAAAACGGTGGAGCAGGTGGAGATGAACGCCAGCGCTGCGGAGCTGGTGTCGACGGATCATCCGCAGGCCTGGGATTGATCTCTGTCGAGGAGGGGATGGGGTGCATCCTGGTTCATGTGGCCGAGTCCCGCGGGTGCGCTGGGGCACGCCCAGTCAACCCGTTCAACCGGAGCCGGCGCTTTCGCACACGATCGTGATCTTTGGCGCTTCGGGAGACCTGACCCAGCGTAAGTTAGTGCCCTCACTGTTCAACCTTTACCGCAAAGGGCGCCTGCCGGCAGAGACGCGCATCGTTGGCTTTGCGCGGCGGCCCTATGATGACCACAGCTTCCGCGAGCTCATGCATGCCGCCGTCAAGAAATTTGCCGGGGGCACGCTGGACGAGGCGTTGTGGGCATCCTTCGCGCCGATGCTGCACTACGTCCAAGGGGATTTGGAAGACTTTGCGAGCTACCCACACCTGGATCAGGCACTGCGCTGTCTGGAGAGTGGACCGTCTAACCGGCTATATTATCTGGCCACCGCGCCAGCGTTGTATATCCCGATTGTCACCCATCTGGGCGCCGCGGGGATGGCAGCGCAACACGAAGGTTGGCGCAACATCGTTATCGAGAAGCCCTTCGGGCACGACCTTGCTTCGGCGCGGGCGCTCAACCACGCGGTGCACAGCGTCTTCCAGGAGAGTCAGGTCTATCGCATCGACCATTACCTGGGCAAGGAGACGGCCCAGAACATCCTTTTCTTCCGCTTTGCCAACACCATCTTCGAACCGGTCTGGAACCGGCAGTATGTCTGCAACGTCCAGATCACCGTGGCAGAATGCGTGGATGTGGGACATCGTGCCGCCTTCTACGACGCGACGGGTGTGCTGCGCGACATGTTTCAGAACCACCTCCTGCAGTTGTTGACGTTGGTGGCGATGGAGCCGCCGGCATCGTTCAACCCCGATGCTCTGCGCAACGAGAAGGTCAAGGTGCTGAGCGCGGTGCGTCCGATTGAGCTGCGCGATACAGTGCGTGCACAGTACGAAGGCTATCGGGACACGCCAGGGGTGGCACCCCACTCGCAAACGCCCACCTATGCGGCGCTCAAGTTGTACATCGATAACTGGCGCTGGCAAGGAGTGCCCTTCTATTTGCGCTCGGGCAAAGCGCTGGCCCAGAAAACCTCGGAGATCGCCATTCAGTTCCAGTGTCCACCCCATGTGATGTTCGACTTGCCGCCCGGCAAGGAATTCACGCCCAACATCCTCTCTCTGTGTATCCAGCCCAACGAGGGCATTCATCTCAAATTCGAGACGAAAGTGCCTGATTCGGCCCAGGAGACCATCTCGCGCGACCTCGAATTTCACTATCGGACAGGTTTCGGCGAGCAGGCGATCCCGGATGCGTATGAACGTCTGCTGCTCGATGCGTTGCGCGGCGATGCCTCACTCTTTGCACGTTATGACGAGATCGAGGCAGCTTGGCAGCTCATCGACCCCATTTTGCGCGGTTGG
>JANXAX010000431.1 GCA_025062175.1 Anaerolineae bacterium
ATGGTCTGGATCACGTCCGTCTCGCGGGCGATGATCTCCACAAGCCCTCCGGTGCCGATCACGCGCATATCGTCGCCCAGTTCCTTGCGGAAGCGCGCCACCATCCCTTCCACCAGCCCGACATAGCCGAAGATCAATCCCGACTGCATCGAGTGCACCGTGTTGCGACCGATGGGGCCGGGTGGACGCACCAGATCGATGCGCGGCAGCTTGGCTGTGCGGCTGAAAAGCGCTTCCGCGGCGATGCCGAGGCCCGGCGCGATCGCACCGCCCAGGTACTCGCCAGTGCGGGAGATGGCGTCGAAAGTGGTCGCCGTGCCGAAGTCCACCACACATGCCGGCGCGCCGTACAGCCGATACACGGCAACCGCGTCCACCACCCGGTCGGCACCCACCTCACGCGGGTTGTCGTAGCAAATCTTGACCCCCGTGTTGACGCTGGCGTCGACGATCAGAGGTGCGTGGCCCAGGTACATGCGGCACGCTTCATCCAAGATGCCCGTGAGAGGGGGTACTACACTGCACATGCAAACGCCGCTCACCTCGTGCGGCGCAAAACCCGCGTGACGCAACAAGCTGACCATCAGGATGCCGTATTCATCCGGCATTTTGTGATGGTCTGTGCGCACCCGCCAATGTCCACGCAACGTCGCCTCTTGGTATAATCCCAACGTGATGTTTGTGTTGCCCAGGTCGATGCAAAAGAGCACCAGATTACCTCCCTCCACCTGAATCTATCACATTTGCCTCTAAATAACGAACCCCGTTCGCAGAGCAACGGGGTTCAGTGGGATGATTTCGGTCGGGATCTGCGCCTTACATCTTCGCCTGGACACTGCCTGTCTCGATACGCTTCCAAGCGGTCACAACCGCCACCACCAGGATGATGGCGATGATAACCTCAGGCAGCGCATTGGTCACAAGGATGGGGGGCATCAGTTCCCACGGAATATAATTGAGCAACCCCGCCAGGCTCAGCACCAGGATGGTGTTGGTCAGGGTCCCCACGATCGCGGCCACCACGAGCGCTAGATACTCGTTGCTCCTCTTAAGCGCTGCATAGGCGAAATACGAGGTGATGCCGATGATGATACGCGGCACGATCGCCACCAGCGGGTTCTTGAACAGCGGGATGGTGGCCAACGCGAAGCTGGACAGACCGAACAACAAACCGATGATCGCGCCGACCAGCCAGCCTTCCATCACCGCGCCGATGATCACTGGCACGTGCATAATGGTGGCATTCGCCGCCAGGTTGGGCACTGGGATATACCCCAGCCGCGTCCACCCCAACAGGATCGAGATGGCACCAAGTACGCCGGCAATCACGATGCGACGTGTATTGAGTGTAGTCGAAGTTGTTGCTTCCATAGAACAAATCTCCCTCCTCTAGGCTCAAAAGTAGTAGGATACAAATACATCTTTCTGGGAATAATAAGGTAGCTTTCGCCGTGAATCAAGTGCACCTCTCACCCCCCTTCCATATGGACACAAAGAGCACCTTTCGCCAAGGGTATCAACACGCGCTACACATAACAACACCGAAATATGACAAAAGTGACACTCTGTCACTCAAAACCAACTGTAAGAGAGCTGAGGAGCATAACCCCCAGTACGAGGACGTGTAACCCGCTCAAAGATTGTGTGACAGGGGCTTCACCGGATTTTGGGGCAGACAGCAGTCCAATCTGGGCGATCAGCAGCACAGAAATGGCGGCGATGACGAGCATTTGACGCATGCCAAGCGCTATGATGAACCCGGCCAGCTGGCCGGCCAATACGCCGAACCGCCATAGCGGTTGTCGTGACAATCCCATAAAGCTGAGAGTCAAACAGATGCCCAAGGCAATCCCAAGCCATGTGGACTTGCCCATGGCGGCACAGCCAATCATCCATGGAATGCCAAACTGTGCCCACGCATCTGCCACAGTGAGGCGCCATGGGTGACTGTCTCTCGAAGAGGATGTCTCCTTGCGCCACAACGCCACAAGCCATGCCAACACCACTGCTGCGCACACCAACGTCAGAGTGGCGGGGGTCAGCAAGGCGCCGAGGAGCACAGCCACCGGCAGCAGGCCACAAATCGTGCTGAATGCTTCGCCGTTCTGTGGCCAGAATGTCGTGCGCCACCAGACCCTCCACCGGCCCAGCCAATTCGCCGCTCGCCATGCGGGTGAACCG
>JANXAX010000432.1 GCA_025062175.1 Anaerolineae bacterium
AGCTTGCCGCAGTTGTCGCACTGGTCACCGCGCGCACCACCGTAACCACAGTAGGGACAGGTGCCCTCGACATACCGGTCAGGCAGAAAACGTCCCTCGCTTTCCGAGTAGAGCTGGTTTTGCACTTCTTTATATAGGTAACCGTTGCGCAAGCACGCCAGGAAAATGTCCTGCGAGACGCGATGATGGTTTTCGGTATCAGTGTGGGTGAAAAGATCATAGCTGATACCGATCTTCTGCCAAGTCTCCAGAAAGCGCAGGTGGAAGCGCTCGAAGACCTCCCGCGGAGAGACCCCCTCGGCGTCGGCGCGCACGGTGATCGGGGTGCCGTGCGTATCCGAGCCAGAGACCATCAACACCTGGTTGCCCACCAGCCGGTGGTAGCGCGCGAAGATGTCCGGCGGGATATAGGAACCGGCCAGATGGCCGATATGAGGATCCCCATTGGCATAGGGCCAGGCGGTGCAAACCAGGATTTTCTCACTCATAGGTGCTTGTTCCTCCGGAAAGGGTGGACGTTGAGATAAAAATGTGCGGCATGCTGCGCCGGCCATGCCGCAACCAATGATGGATGGTATCACGGCGCGGCAGCACTGTCAAGAAAGCCGGCGCTTGAACTCGTGCCTAGCAGAGGCGTGCTGTATATCTGAGCCGAGATGGCCAGGGAGCGGCTCAACCTGCCGCTTGCGCGCGTAGCTCGATTCCTCTCCCTCGAAAACACGAAACACACCCTTACACACTGTAATTGGTGAACGCCTCTGATTGCCAGAATCGATCGGCAGACCAAATTGCTCTCGTCGTCGTTTCAGGTGTACACTACTTCCCGTTGGTTCAGCGGTTTACGTAGCAGGGGTCTTCTACTTGGAGACGTTTGTGTCATTGCCCCAGACATTGTTGGCTTTGGCCGCAATTGTCGCTTTGATCTTGATCGGGTTGATTGTGCGCCGCATCACCCGCACTGCTCCTGTGCGTGCAGCGCGCCCACAGACGCCATCGCTCAGATCGCAACCGCACCTGGAAACGCCGGATGGCCATACGGTGGTGCCATTGCCCAATCTGGATGCAGGGGGATGTGTGATCGGCCGCGCGCCCGATGCCGACGTCCAACTTGACGCGATATTGCCTTGTGCCGACAGCATCGCTGCGCGCCACGCGCGCATCTATCGAGATGCCGCCAGTGGTTTTGTCATTATCGAGACCCTTGACACCACGCGCGGGATATGGATTAATGGAGTCCGCGCGACACGCAAAAACTTGCTTAAGGATCGTTGGGTCATCGGGTTAGGAGAGTGTACACTGATCTATCGCGATGGCAACCCGGATACCGGCCCGCTCCGATGATTTTGGCAGCATCACGACGATATAATCACGTTCTTGGCATAACAAAATGGACGATGGAAGGCTGGTTGACAAAACAATTGCTGGCTGCTTCACGGGAACCCGATACCAGAAACCAACCGGAAAGTCTCTTGGGCTCCTCTAAATCAGGTATGCCACTGTTGCCTAACGATACATTCCAGCCGCTCCCGGAAGGCGCGCTCGTGGCTCAGGAAAGCTGTTACATTCTGCGCCTCTGCTCTCAGTCCACTGATCATAACGTCTACATTGTCGAAGCGCTCGAGGCGGTCTTCCCCTGTCCTAACCCTGCTTGTGGTTATGCCAACAACGTCAGCGGCGATGCAGTGTGTCGGATGTGTGGCACCGCGCTGCGTGGTGTGGTGCCGCTACGGCGGCGCTATCAGTTGCACGAATACCGTGAGAACACGCGCTTGCGAGCGGCTGCTTATGCCACCAGCCAGGGACTGCAGCATACTGCACTGATGCCCCACGTCTACTTTTCGGAGCAACCATATGCGAATGAGGAACGCTACTATGTGATGACGCCAGAGGCGAGTCTGCCGAGCGCCGATCTTTTGCCACTACCTCAGAGGCCGGCACGGGTGTTAAACTGGGGAATACAGCTGGCAGAAGGCTTGGCGTATCTCCATCATCATGGCATCTGTTGGCCGGAGGTCACCGCGCAGCACATCCTGGTGCAAGAAAAATCGGCCCTTTGGTGCGAGCTCAGTCGGGCGCAGCTACTCCCTCAAGATGCCACCGCCGCAGCACGCGCTCGCGCTGCCGATGTCGCAGGGTTGATAAGGACCCTT
>JANXAX010000433.1 GCA_025062175.1 Anaerolineae bacterium
GGTCGCTTCGACCACTCTGCCCTTACCGGGGATCTCGTACACAACCTCGAAGTAGTTGCTGTCAGGACCGCCACATGCGAGATCCACTAAATCGGTCGTCGAGCTGGCGATGACTAAACTAGGACACGCACTCAGAATGGCTGCTGCTTCCGGTGGCGGATTGTATTTCCGCCAATCCATAGTGCGCGTCTCGCCGTCCGGTCGAAGCTCTTCAATTTGATCGATCCGATTGGCAATTTCTTGATATTTTCTCGACATCGTCGCACCACCTGCAACAATTCTGGATTGTGGTTTCTCGCGCGAAACACCACATCATCACCACTAAGCGAAAATGTCACCGGCCGGAGCAAACCTGAAGCGATCCTTGTTTTAGTCCTCTCAAACGGTGTCCTGCATCGGTGCTCCGGAATACACCAGAGACAATCACACCTGCCTCACATCCCAGGCAATACTTATTCTAAGGTCGCCAGTCACCCAGTTATCTGAACTTCTCTTGATTCCCCCGGTCTCTGGATGGCTCCTGTGTGGCAACCCAGAAAGCAGCCCAGCTTATCACACTGGGAGCGGTTCATAAAGCTCAATTATACCTCAATCCAGCAATTTGTGTAAGTCTTTAAGAACTCCCACAGCTCAACTGATCCCCTCAGTGGACACTCCACTAGTTACGGGAGAGGAGAGGTAATGGACATAAGCCTCCAAGTGGGCAGGGAAACGGCTGGGTTGATCGACGGGGATGGAGACGCGCACGGTGGTGCCAGAGCCAGGCTGTGATTCGAGCATGAGGCGCCCGCCCCAGGCGCGGGTACGTTCATACATCGAGATCAATCCCAAGTGCCCGTCCTTGCCTATTAGGCGCTCAGGTGGTTCTGCCATGCCTTGCCCGGTATCCCGGACGGTGACGCTGACGGCGTCGAAGCTCCAGCGGAAGTGCACAAAAATATGGGCCGCGTGTGCATGGGTCAGGGCATTGTCGAGCGCCTGACGGGTGATATGATACAGATCGCGCTCCAGGCGAGCATCGGGAAGGCGATCACCTCCAAAACCTTGTGCCGTCAAGCTCACCACACACGGGTTTGGAGATGGTCGGCGGGCGATGTGATCCAGATAAGCTTGTACGGCGGCGATGAGACCCAAGTTGCTCAAAACGGTGGGATGGAGGCCCTGGGTGATTTCGCGCAGGCGTTGCACAATCGTGTTGATCTCTTGCTCCAGGTTGCCGAGCCAGGCTTCCACTTGCTGATCGCTGTCGGCTATCCGCTTGCGGCAATTGCGCAAGGTCAGACTCATCGCGGTCAAGCGGCTCAGGATATCATCGTGGAGCTCTGCAGCCAAACTGCGCCGTTCTTCTTCTTGTATTTCCACGGTCTGTCGATATGCCAGCTGTAGGCGTGTGCGCGTCTCCTCCATCTGTTCGGCTAGGTACACATTCTTGATTGCGAGTGCCACCTGACCAGCCAGCCATTCCAACCATCGCAATGACTTGTCTGAGTAGCGGGCACCATAGCGCGGAACACCCAGACCAATCGCTCCAAGCAGCTCCCTATTCCACAGGAGAGGACATATAAGGTATACACCCTGGCTTATCCAGCTATACCGCAGAGCGCTTTCCGGCAGTGTCTCCACCAGGCGAACTCTGAGAGTGGTCAGGTCCACGTCCAGAGGCACATCGTCCAGGGTGACAGGCGGCCGTGTGCCAGTGAAGAAAACCGGTCGCAATACATTGCTCTCGTCATCAAACCGCCAAACTGCCACACTGACAGGATACAATGTGGCAAAGCATATCTCGCCGGCCAACTGAAAGAATGTCTGAGGGTTGCATCCGGAATTGCTTCTCAACGCGGCATAGCGTTCTGCGAACTGGGGATATGCCTGTTGTTCCGGATGCAGCAAGGGGTCAAACGCGCGTATGAGCCCGTAATGAGCGACGGCAAAGACACCCAGCACTAGGAGCACCCATGGTAAGAGCCGTGTGGTGTCCAGGGGAGAGATCAAAGAGGGGAGCGCGTACGCTAGCAGAAGGGCGAACAGCACGACCAACAACGCAATCGTGCTGATGAACATTAACGGAGAGTGCAGGTGGGCGATGAAAATAGATAGGCGGCCCTTCATCGCTCCCTGCCTCCCGTTCAGCGTGCCTAGGGCTTTCT
>JANXAX010000434.1 GCA_025062175.1 Anaerolineae bacterium
TCTTCGGCCGCCCGGATGACACCGCGTATGAGTTGGTGGTGACCCCTGAAGAGGCCATCCGCCTGGGGGCGGATGCCATCGCCATCGCCGCTTTTGTGCACGGCAAAACCGAAGGCGCACAGCTCAAGATGGTCGCCGACCTGGTGCGCGAGGCAGCGCGCTTTGAGCTGCCGGTCATACTGCATATCTATCCACGTAATCCCGAAACGTTGGAGATCATTCACACACCAGAAGACATCGCTTGGGCGGTGCACTGCGGCTTGGAGCTGGGCGTAGACGTGATCAAGGTGCCCTATTGCGGTGACGTGCGTGCCCATGCCGAGATCGTCGCCGAGAGCTCAGTGCCGGTAGTGGCGGCGGGAGGTCCACGCACTGAAACCCTCGAAGCCGCGCTGCAGATGATGACGGAAGTGGTCGCCAGCGGTGCGCGTGGTGCCACCATCGGACGCAACGTTTGGGGCTTCGATGGCCAGGACATCACCGCCGCAGTACGCGCGTTCAAAGCGGTCATCCATGACGGCAAAAGCGCCCGAGAGGCTCTCGCCAGTGTAGGATTATGAGCGATCGATGGGATGTCCTGGGACTGGGCGTCGCGGCTGTTGACGACCTGTTTTATGTAGAGCGCTTTCCACGTCCCAATACCAAGACACCGATCCAGGCCCAAGAGCGCCAAGGGGGAGGGCTGACCGGCACCGCTCTAGTGGCAGCGGCGCGCCTGGGCGTCCGGGCGGCCTATCTAGGCATTTTGGGCGATGACCCTCTCTCGCGGTTCGCTTTGGAGTCGCTCGAATCGGAAGGGGTAGATTGTACCCCGGTGCTGCGCCATCCCGATGCGCGTCCGGTATATGCCGTGGTCATCGTTGACCGTTCCAGTGGTGAACGCACCATCTTCTATACGACTGCGGGTTACATGCCTGTGCCGTCGGAGCGAATTGAGGCACAGTTGATTCAACGATGCCGCGTGCTCTTTGTGGATTACACTGCCGGCGAAGGAGGGCTATATGCTACGATGTTGGCGCACCGCTTCGGCATCCCCGTGGTGGCGGATATCGAACGTGAGCAGGCGCCCGCTGTAGCCGAACTGATCTCCCAAGTGGATCATTTGATCGTAGACGTCGAAATCGCAGCTCGGCTGTCTGGGGAAACCCAGCCACCCTCTATGGTGCGCGCCCTAGCGCGGCGGGAGCGCGCCTGCTGTGTGGTGACCGCTGGCGAGAAGGGGTGCTGGTATGCCGAATGGGGTGGCGAGGTCCACCACTTCCCAGCTTACCGCGTCGAGGTCGTTGACACCACAGGTTGCGGTGACGTTTTCCACGGCGCCTATGCGGCGTGTATCGCGCGCGGGGAACCGGTCGCGCGGGCGATACAGGTCGCCTCAGCAACTGCTGCTCTGAAAGCGACCCAACCCGGTGGGCGCAGCGGAATTCCCACCTGGTCCGTGGTAGAGGCGTTCCTCAATACAGCTGCTCATGTACCGTGAGAGTGACATTATGAACGACTCGAACCATATCACGCGTGTGCTGCAAGCCATTCAACATCGCGAGCCGGACCGTGTGCCTTACTACATTAGCTTCACCAGCGAGGCGGCGCGCAAGCTGGAGGCTTTCTACGGCACCCGCGATCTGGATGCGTACATCGACAACGATATGGTGCGCTATTCGATACGCCGTCCTGCGCTGTACACCGAAGTGCGACCCGGTTTCTTTCGCGAGGATTTCGGCGTGGTATGGAATCGCACCATCGATCGAGACATCGGCATCCCGGAGGACTACCCTCTAAAGGAGCGGTCGCTGCAGGGCTACACTTTCCCGGATCCGCGCGACCCTCGCCGCTTCGCTGAGCTGCCCGCTTTTATCGCCGCGCACCCGACGCGTTTTCGCTTTGTCAATATCGGTTTCTCCCTCTTTGAGCGCGCATGGAGCCTGCGCGGCATGGCCGAGTTGCTGGTGGATATGATGGAAGCGCCCGAATGGGTTGAAGAGCTCTTCGACGCTATTTTGGCGTACAACCTGGAGCTGCTCGACGAGCTGTTGCGCTATGACATTCATGGTGTGCTCTTTGGGGACGATTGGGGGCAGCAGCAAGGGTTGCTCTTCAGCCCAGCCTTGTGGCGGCGTTTGATCAAGCCGCGCCTGGCACAGATGA
>JANXAX010000435.1 GCA_025062175.1 Anaerolineae bacterium
GGCCTTGCATTACCCATAGGTACACTGGCGACTAAAGCCACACTTGACAGATGCATCGCACGTCCACATTGTAACCATCGGGGAGTGGCTGACACTGCTTGCTCGCGCGCACGATTCGGATTGACCCCGTCCGCCCGTGCGGATAGCTGGCCACAGGCCCAAAAGTGACGATTTGGGTCGCTGGACTTACGGATAATTAAGCTCAGAAAGCGGGGGAACACGATGGCATACCGAATCTTGTTGGTGGACGATGACCCAGTTTTGCTCAAAACGCTGGGGCTTGCCTTTCATCGCGCCGGGTATGAAGTTGTCGTTGCCCTCGACGGTCCCGAAGCGCTGCGCAAAGCGGAAGAAAAGCTGCCGGATCTGATCATCCTGGACATCATGCTGCCTGGTATGAACGGCTTTGAGGTATGTCAGCGGTTGCGCCAGCTGCCGGGTGGTGAACATATCCCCATCATTATGCTCAGTGCGTTGGGGCGTGTGGAGGACAAGCTGGCTGGTTTCTCCGCCGGCGCCGATGATTACCTTGTCAAGCCGGTCACTCCACAAGAGATGCTCACCCGCGTACAAGTGTTGTTGGCACGCAGCGCGCGCTTACTGGAAGCTCGGCGCCATGCCCAGTCGCGCATTGTCGCCTTTATCGGGGTTAAAGGCGGGGTCGGCACCACTACGCTCGCCGTCAACGTGGCGCTCATCGCGGCGCAGAACGGTCGGCGCACCGTTTTGGTCGATCTGCACCCAGAGGGCGGGCTGGCTGCCGTCCAACTGGGGCAGGTGCCACGCGTCTCGTTGAGCGATTTGGCCCAATACACAGTGGATACCATCGATGAAAGGCTGTTGGAAAAGCACCTGCTTCCGCATCGCACCGGTCTGCGCCTTCTGCCGGCACCCTTGGTACCACACAAAGTTTCTAATACCCTGTCATCTCAACACGCGCAAGCCATTCTCGACCGCTTGACACAGCAAGCCAATCTGGTGATCGTGGATCTGCCAGCGTTGCTGGGCGCGGTGACGTGGGTTGTGTTGCAACGGGCTGACTGTATCGCGCTGGTGACCGAAGCGGACAGCATCGCCATCGGTGCCGCGCGCCGCTGGCTTGAAATCCTCGACAGCGAAGGAATCGTCCGGGGCATCGTCCACGTCGTGGCAGTCAATCGTATTGGTGGCACCACCCCCTATACAAAGCTGCAGCTGGAGGAGATGTTGGACACTGAAATCACGGCCCTAATCGCCTATACGCCCGAGCAGTGCCTCCTGGCCAGCAAAAATGGCATCCCGGTGGCGTTACAGAAACGCGACACCATTCTGGAGCAACAGCTCCGGGAACTGGCCAAAGCGCTAGTGTGACTCCGCCAGGGTAGCAAGAAAACAGGGAGAAATCTTCTGCGGCAAGTGTGTTTCCGCTTTGAGGGAAGATTGGAAGCAAACTGAGCCGCGCGTGCAGGCGAGCGGCATATCAAACGCTTCCGCGCGCTGGCAGCTCGGATAGTGAGTGTCACTTCGGGTTGTTGCTTCTATACACCCCAAACTTGGTAATGTATCCTTTATGGTCACTCCAGGATGCTCTGTCTCACAAAGAACAAAAGTGCCTCGGAAGATCCCGAGGCACTTTGCTTCATGGAGCACCGCGTGACAGACCGGCGTTGTGGTCTCGCCAGATCTCTTTAGCGCACCGTCTTGACCTTGATATTGCGTGGCTTGACCTCCTCGGCCTTGGGCAACGTCAGCGACAGCTCGCCGTTGCGGAAGGTTGCCTCCACCTTGTCGGCCTGGATCACAGTGGGCAGCGAGATACTGCGTACCACCGGCCCGTGGTAGAGCTCGTGACGATACCAGGTCCAGTTCTTGGCATCCTCCAGAGCGGCGTCGCTGCACAGCTCTGCCCGAATGGTCAGATTGTCCCCCTGGATGTTGACTTCCACATCCTCCGGATTGACACCAGGCAATCGAGTCTTGACGATGAGCGCCTCCGGGGTTTCGTAGAGATCAATGGGCAGAGTCGCCGCGTGGCCTGCTTCGTCGGTCTCACGTGCATAGCGGAAGAAAGCATCCTCAAACAAGCGGTCCATCGCCTGTCGAAGCGAGACAAAGTCGCGGAACGGATCCCACCGAATGACGCTTGACATAGTGTCACCTCCTT
>JANXAX010000436.1 GCA_025062175.1 Anaerolineae bacterium
TTTATGATGCAGAACACGATGTGATGGATCTGCACACCTCGATCACCCCCGGCATTACGGGCACAATCGAATATCTCGTGGACGAAAATTCCACCGCGCGCAGCCTGGTGAGCGGGACTGTCGAGGTTCTGGGCACTCCCGCCCTCATCCGGCTGATGGAGGCCGCCGCGGTGCAGGCGTTGGAAGGGCGCCTGCCCCCCGGCAGCACGACGGTAGGCGCCTACATCGCTGTCCACCACACGGCGCCCACACCGGTGGGCATGCGAGTGCGCGTGACGGCCACGGTGAGCGCGGTGGAAGGACGCCGCATCACCTTCGACCTAGTGGCACACGACGAGGTCGAGCCGATCGGCCACGGCACGCACCAGCGCGTCCTGGTCGATATGGAGCGCTTCACCGCCAACGCGTTGCGCAAACGAGCCGGCCAAGAGGCGGGGTGAGAATCCCTTTGCCGGATGGATTGTATGCCGGAGGAGAGGCACCGAGCCATCCGCATAGCGACAAGCGGCTCACGCTTGCACCAGCGGTCTTGACCACTTCCGGACGGTCGCGGCGCGGATAACTGTGCCGCTTTGTGGCGGCCGCTCCCATCCCTACCGAAATTGACATGCATCGGGTGCGGATGGCTCACCCACCGGCAGCGGGGCTCAGAATGTGCACCACGTCCCCATCTTTGAGGGGATGGGATGCGAGCGTAGTTTCGGGCACCAGGCGGCGATTGACGAAAAAGTGATAAGGCAGGCCGCTGCGCGTCTTGCCACCGGGCGGCAGCTCACGCGCCAGCTCCGGGAAACGGATGTGGAGTTGAGCCAACACATCGGCCAGCGTGGCCGGCTCGCTCAGCTCGAGGCTGATCTCACCTGGAGCCACTGCCTGTTGGAGCAGTTCGCCGAGTTTCACCGTGACGCGCACAACACCATCCCCACCCCAGAATCCAGCTCATCAACAAGCCACCCCCCAATGTCGCCCAGCTGCCCCAACCCGGAACGATCGGAGCCGCATAGGCGCGGGCGATGGCCGACTGTGCCTGCGTGAATTGCCAGAGCGCCAACGCCGGCGCCGCGACCCATCCCAGCGCCCACAGCAGGCCCATAGGACGCGGCACATGCCAGTGCGACCGCCAGAGGAGAGCCAGCAGCAGGCATAGGACACACCCCGCCGTTTGCAGGCGAAACTCTTCCGAGATGAGCACGACCGGGTTCCACACCGGTGGCAGCAAGAGCAACGCCAGAGGCAGCATGAGCCACCGGGCGAGCACGCGCAACCCCATCGGCAGGCCCGGCATGAGCGCGCGGCCGAAGATCCATGGCGTCCCCGATGTCAGCAGAAACAGGGGCGCCAGAAAGGACAGGCGCTGTATCGCCAAAGCACCATGGCGCACCTCGGGCAGGAACTTGACAAACTCCGCCAGGTCCGGCGCTGTGAGCACCAGCGCCGCTGCCGGACGTTCGACCCACGGCGCCCAGGTGGCGCCGCTCACGGCCAGCAGCCATCCGATTCCCAACCCGATGGGCTGGGCTCGCCGCGCCCACCAACGTGTACGGCGAGCCCTATCCGCGTCTGACATCCCCGCTTGCGACCGGATTGGCTGGCGCCCAGCGGCTAGCCCCAAGTTTGAACCGCCTCCGGCGTGATCCGCACCATCACCCGCACCTCACCCGGCTGACGATAGGGGTATCGATCCATCCCTAAGTATTTCTTGGCCAACTTGTCGATGTGGGCATCGGCGCCTTCTTCGCTCAGCTCCGCACGCCCGCGCACCTGGATATAGCGATAGGGATTGCCCGGATCTGAAACCACCAAGGCCACACGACCATCGCGGCGCAGATTGCGCTCCTTGACACGCCCCTTGGCCGTGTTGAAGATCACATGGGTGCCATCGTAATCTACCCAAACCGGCGTCACCTGCGGGGTTCCATCGGGCATCACCGTGGCCACATAGCCAAACGCTTTCTTCTCCTCACTGAACAGATCACGATATTGCTCTGGTATGGGTACTGCCATAGCTTTTCCTCCTCTCCAGAACAATGGGATTACCGTTTGTCCTCTTTCTTCGTGTGCCCACGAAAGAGCAGACGTAAGGGTGTGCCGGTGAAATGATACAG
>JANXAX010000437.1 GCA_025062175.1 Anaerolineae bacterium
AGAGAACTCCTATGATAAATGCGCGGGTCAGAAAGCGTTGCTGATCAATCGCGATCAGCACATATTGGGTGATCTGATTGACGAAGCTGAACGGCAAGAACCAGATCAGCAGTTGCAGGGCGATCATCGAATCGGGCAGGTACTGGCCGCCGCCCAAGAGCAGGATTAGCTCGCGCGCGACGAAGGGTGTGCCGACCGCCAGCGGCAGGGCGACGAGAAGCAACAGCCTTAAAGAAAGAATGTAGGCGCGCACCAGCGAATCGCGTGCCGTGTGAGCATAACGACTCATTAACGGGAAGATAGCTAGCGTGAAGTAGGACGGGATAATGTTGATGCCATCGATGTACTTGTAGGCAGCGCCGTAAAAGCCCACCGCGCGGTCGCCCCAGGTCGGTTGCAGAATGAGCACATCGATGCGAAAGAAGAGCGTCGCCAAGAGATGGTTGATCATCAGCGGCAATGCCTCGTGCAACATCTGGCGGCGCAGCGGTGGATCGTCCTCGAAGCGCAGGCGCACCACCGTCTGGAAGAGCAACCACATCAAGACGCTCGCCGAGACCAGGTTGGCCACCACCGACACAACAGCCAGTCCGATCACACCTCCGCCCAACAACAACACCAATGCACCCAGGCTGACGCGCACTAAAGTGGTGATGGTCGAGACCCCAGCCGGATATTCGGCCTTCTCGTGGGCATAGAACAGCGCCGTCAGACCGTCGGCGATATTGCTGAAGAATAAGCCGACGGCGAACAGACCGACCGCGATCACCGTTTCCAGTGCCAGACGCGCAAAGAGGACATACAACCACAGAGCAATGCCCATCGCTGGCAGAGATGCCAGCCACAGGATAGCGCGTAGGATGGTAATGTTCGAGAAGAAGCGGCCACTTTGCGCTCGGTCGCGCGCCACTTCGCGCGTCAGCAGCGTACCCAGCCCGAAACGCGTGAGGATCTCGGCATAGCCGATGAACACGACAGCGAACTGGTAACGTCCCGCACCCTCCGGTGTTAAGATGCGCAGCATCAGCATGGCAAAGCCGAAATCGATAACGCGGTTGAGCAGTGCCATAGCCATCGGCGTCAGGCTGTTCTTGGCAATGCGCTTGATGGGGTGATCGCCCGCCGATTCGCGGTACCAATATCCCCAGGCCCACACACCAAGCAAGAAGAGCACGATCACCGCGGCGATAAAGCTGCCAAAGGCACCCAATTTAAAGCTTAACGGCGAGTAGACGAAGCGCACCTGCCAATCACCCGCATCTAGGTACACCGTGCGGAAGTTGCCGTTGGCCAGATAGATGTGGAGCTCGCTTTCCGGCATGTCCTCTGCCGGTGTTCCGTCACTTACAGGCCGGCGATAGGCCTTCCAGCCCGGGAAGTAACTATCGGCCAGCACCAGCCAGCCTGGGGTATCCAGCCGGGCATGCACCAGCACCTCGTTGGGCGTGTACCGGATGACCTGCGCCGGACGCAATGGGCAATCCTCTGTCTGTGGCAGGAAAGGCCCATGGATGGCATGGACGACGTCTGCATCCTCCTCCAGGATCACCTTGCAGCGCGGGTTCAGGCTGCGCAGGGCATAGTCCATCTCCTCTGCTGCAACGCGGTGGGCCATCGGCACGATAAAGGCGCGCGGCAAGGCATCTAGATTCTCATAGACGCGCAGCTCGCCGTCGTATACTAGACGGTAATTAGCGTTGGGGATGTGCGTGGTGGTCAGGACATAGCGCACTCCCAAAAGGTCGAGCAGCGCTGAATCCAGAGCCGCGTAGCCAGGAGCGTAGATGGGCGCGATGCGGTTGTAGAGCAGGTCGCCCTGGGGCTGAATCAGACCCATATAGCGCGCATATTGCGCCGGGATGATCGAGTCGTAGCCGCGTACATCGTAGAGATTCCAGAACATCGGTGTGTTGGCGATCAAGGGGTGGGGCTCGCCGGGCACGTTGAAGCTGGTGATGCGGAAGAGCGGATCTTCGCGCTGGCGTTCGAGCAACCAGGTCACCACCGGCGGCCGGAACTCCAACCAGCGCGGGTCAGCGGCGGGGTTGAATCCCCAGCCAGCTGCCAGCAGGT
>JANXAX010000438.1 GCA_025062175.1 Anaerolineae bacterium
ATCATCCCAGAGCTCAACTCGCTAGGCCAGTTTGCGCGCGTCATCGAACACCGTTACACGCGCCAGCTGGTGCAGGACGCAATCCGGGTCATTTCGCTGAACAAGTACGAGGGGTTGCCCTTTCGACCGGTGGAGATTTTCGAGGAGATCAAGCGGGTGAGCGAGCTGCTCACGCGGCGTACCTGGCCGAAATAAAGAGAGGTGGGGCAGATGATGACACTCGACCATCCAGTTTCTATCCAGGAGCTCAAGAGCGACGTCAAACCGATTTGGTGTCCTGGTTGTGGCGACTATGGCGTGATGCACGCTGTCCTGAAGGCGATCAGTGAACTGCGGATCGACCCGGCCCACGTCGTGATTGCTTCGGGAATCGGATGCTCGGGTCGTTTCCCCGCTTTTGTCAAGACATATGGGTTTCATGGGGTGCACGGGCGCGCGCTGCCGCTGGCAACCGGGGTCAAGATCGCCAATCCTGACCTCACCGTGTTGGCGGTGAGCGGCGATGGCGACGGACTGAGCATCGGCGCCGGCCACCTGCCCCATGCGGCACGGCGCAATGTCGACATCACCTATCTAGTGTTAGACAATGAGGTGTATGGTTTGACCAAGGGCCAGCCATCGCCCACCAGCGCGTGGGGGATGAGGACTAAAGCCTCGCCCTATGGCACGGTCGAGCGCCCGCTCAATCCGGTGGCGATGATGCTGGCCTGCGAGACCACCTTTGTCGCGCGCGGCTTTTCCGCCCGTCCGCAGGAGCTTGCGGAAATCATCAAACAGGGCATCCTTCATCCTGGCTTCGCGTTCATCGAGATTATCAGCCCGTGTGTCACATTCCTGGACACGTACGCACTCTACAAGCAGCGTGTCGCGCCCATCCCTGCAACGCATGATCGCACGGATCGGATGGCAGCCCTCGCTCTGGCATTTGAAACCGAAAAGACGTATCTGGGCATTTTCTATCAAGACCCCGACTCGCGCCCCTATCATGCCACGCTGAGCGAAATGCGCCAACAGCTCAGCGGCAGTTATTCGCTGCGGGCGTTGCTGGAGCGCTTCCGGCGCTGACACTCCGCCCCGGAACGCGCGATTGCTATGCCAAGCCTTGCGCATCTGAGCGTCCTGGTCAAGGAATACGCGCTGGAGCTGGGCTTCGATCTAGTAGGGATTGCGCCGGCCACGCGCGTGCCGCATGGGGAAGCCTATGTGGCCTGGATAGAGGCCGGCTATGCCGGCACGATGGCATATATGGCACGCGATCCGGCGCGTCGCCAGGATCCGCGCTGCATCTTGCCCGAGGCGCGGTCGGTCGTGGTGGTGGCGCTTTCCTACTTCGCGGGAGATCCTCCCGCCGCGTTGTGGGATGAGCCGGCCCGGGGGCGCATTGCGCGTTACGCGTGGGGGCGGGATTACCATGACGTGCTGCTGCCTCGCCTGCGCCGGCTCGCTGGATTTCTCCAGCAGTGTGTCGATGGTCCAGTGGCGTGGCGCGCCTATGTGGACACAGGGCCTCTTTTGGAGCGCGATCTGGCACTGCTGGCCGGCCTGGGCTTCATCGGCAAAAACACCTGCCTCATCCACCCCGAATGGGGTTCCTATCTCTTCTTAGGCGAGCTCTTGGTGGACGTTGAGCTGACTTACGACGCACCCATCACCACCGGTACTTGTGGCCGTTGTAACCGTTGCCTGGATGCCTGTCCCACGGGCGCCCTCGTAGCGCCTTACCAGCTGGACAGCCGCAAATGCATTTCCTACCTCACCATCGAGCTCCGCGACGCCATCCCAGAGGCGCTGCGCGCTCTAATGGGGAACTGGGTTTTCGGCTGCGATGTATGCCAATCTGTCTGCCCTTGGACGCGTCGCTTCGCGCATGTGGGGCGGCAAGATTTCTTGGTCTTCGAGCCAGGGCGATGTGTGCCGTCCCTGCTGGAGCTCCTGGAGATGGACGAGGCTCAGTTCCGTGCCCGCTTTGGTCGCACGCCAGTGCGACGGAGCAAGTGGCAAGGCTTGCGGCGCAACGTGGCCGTCGCATTGGGCAACTGGGGCGACTCGGTTGCTATTCCAGCGCTGC